>RKSG01000117.1 GCA_007570995.1 Nitrospirales bacterium | reverse complement strand
GGTCTAGGGAGCGAGGATTGTGGAAAACGACACGGACTGGCGGTCCTTCGCCCACCACACCGTGACGGTCGCCGTGTGCAATCCTGAAACGGGACGGTGTGGCTCAAGACGGAGTACGCGCTTGTACCGGGGAAGGTCGGGGATGGTGTCGTAGGCATCCGTGATTTCGGTTGGCTTGGATGATCCCGCGTCATAGCCCCTGCGCAACGTTTCGAGGCTGTCCTGCGCCAGGTTCACGGCCGTGGTGAGATGCCGACTCGCCGCCACGCCCTTGCTCGCCGTGACAGCCAACCCCGACAGAGCCAGGATGGCAAGGAAGACCATCCCCATGGCAATGACCGCTTCCAGGAGTGTGAATCCCCTCCGGTCTCTCACAAGACGCTTGAGGATTCCCGGCGTGACCATGTCTCTCCTTTATGCAGAGGCTTTGACTCGCACACGCCCCGTGATGCTGATCGTGATGCGTTTTTCCCCCGCCGCATTGCTGATCTTGACCGTGGCAAGCCTGGTGGCGGTGCCACGCGGGTGAAAGATCGGGTTATTGTTGGATTGAATCGTGACACCCTCGAAATCGTCCTGAATTGATCGGGATTTCACAGCCTCGCCGGTATCCGGTTTGCCGTTGTTGTTGGCATCTTCCAGAATCTCGTACTGCTGGGGGCCTGTGAACAGGACACGGACATTATGCCCCTTCTTCACGGCCTGCGATCTGGCCGACAGAAGATCCGCCCGTACTTGCCGCACCACACCATTCAGGCGATAGGACGGTAATTGCGAGGCAAACCAGCTTCCGCCCAGTCCCAGCACCACGGCCAGAAGGCCAAGGGTCACGACCAGTTCCGTGATCGTATATCCCGAATGGCCATGCGTCGGCCCAGCGGGATGCCGGATGCCCCGCCGCGTTTGCCTGTGGTGCCACACGACACGATGCGCGGATTCGCATGGATTTCCGCTGAACGATGCGCCCCTTGCGTCGCTGAGGCAGTCACATTTCTTACCGGAACATGTCCGCATACAGTCTGAAGATATCCCGATGACAGAACAGCGATACCACGGCCCCTGCGGCCAGAAAGGGGCCGAACGGCAGGTACTGACCGAGTTCGAGACGACGACAAGCCATGAGACTCACGCCCACCACCGCGCCAGCGAACGAGGCCAGAAACAGGGTCAGTAACACATTCGGCCAGCCCAGAAAGGCGCCAATCATGGCCAGGCATTTAATATCACCGCCGCCCAGTCCTTCCTTGCCAAACAGGTACGGGCTCAGGATGGCCAGCCCCCAGAGTAGACCTCCGCCCAGCACGATGCCGATCAATGAACTGCGCCACCCCACCGGGACGATGAAGGTCGACGCAACAAACCCAATGACCATGCCCGGAAGAGAAATGACATCCGGGATGATGAGGTGATCGAAATCAATCATCATCACGGTCAGAAGAACGGAGACAAACAGCGCATACACGACTGCGACCATCCCGAATCCAAAGGTGCCGGCCACGGCCAGATACCCCAGCCCGTTCAGACCTTCCACCAGAGGGTAGCGCCACGACAACCTGCTTCCGCACCAGCGACAGCGGGCTTTCAACCATATGAAATTCACGAGAGGCACGTTGTCGAACCACCGAACGGGTTGCCGGCACTGCGGGCAGGATGACCCCGGTCTCACGACGGACTGGCCACGGGGAATCCTCAGTATGCACACATTCAGGAAACTGCCCACGACCACACCCGCCACAAACCACACAATATAGAGGCTCACGACATCCATCATCCTCTTTGTCGCTCATCACGAACACGCCCGACACTGGCTATACTACGTAAGGTGGGTCCTTTACTTTTCAACACGTGCATTGCTACTATTGCACCGTATTTCGGCTTGCGCGAAGCCCGGGTGGTCGATGCCGATGACAGCGAAAACGATTCTCAAGCCCGTGAAAACGATGCCCAGGAGAGACGGGCCTCTCGCAAGACGGAACCGCCCCGAAGCACTCACCAACCGGGAACAGGAAATTTTGCAACTGATCTGGGCCGGTCTGAAAAATAAAGAAATCGCCAACCATCTCAAAATCAGCGTCAAGACTGTGGAAGCGCACCGTGCCAATATGATGAAAAAAGTCCGCGTGTCCAATACCGCCCAGCTTTTGAACGCCGCTATTCAGGCAGGGCTTATTCACATTTGACAGCTCCGGCGTTCGTTCCCTCCATTCGTTGACGAACAACCTCATACGCCACCACCGCCACACTGGCCGAAACGTTGAGCGACGCAAGTTGTCCTCGTATGGGGATGCGGGCCTGTACGTGACATTTTTCCAGGATTCCTGCTCTGAGCCCTCGTCCCTCTCCCCCAAACACCAGCACCGTCGGCCCTCTGAGATCCAGAGCGGTGTAGAGCTGCCGGGCACGAGGATCAACGGCCACGGCCGTCACCTCACGATCCTGCAATCGTTCCAGCAACCTGCCAAGGTTGGTGCACCTCGCCACACGTACATGCTCAACGGCTCCGGCAGACGCCCGGGCCACGCTCGCCGTTAAACCCACCGACCGACGATCGGGGACAAAGACCCCGTGAATACCAGCCAGATCAGCGGTGCGGAGGATGGCCCCAAAATTCTGGGGATCTTCTACCCCGTCCAGCGCAAGGAAAAACGCCGGGTCCGACTGTTGAGCCGCATGTGTCAGAACCGCCTCTTCAGACGCGTAGGATCTGGCAGCGACCACACCCACCACCCCCTGATGCTTGCCGGAGGGGACAAGACGATGGAGCTGCTCACGCGGGTGAATCTGAATGGGGATGCCCTGGATTCTGGCGAAACGGATAATCTGGGAAAATTGTCGATGGCGGTGAGACAGGAGAATTTTCACAAAACTGCGAGACCCGGCCCGAAGGGCCTCCGTGACCGCATGAATCCCAAACAGCGGGGCGACCGGCTCATCGCTTCCATCGGGTGCTTCCATCCGGGCGGTCTTCAAGGATAATCCCTCTCGACGCCAGGGTTTCCCGAATGCTGTCCGCGATGGCGAAGGCCTGCTGCGCTCGCGCCTGTGCCCTTTGCTGAATTTGTTCTTGAATCCACTCATCGGTGCAATCCTGATCGGCAGCTGTCCGGCACGAGGCCGCACCAAAACTCAACTCGCGAAACGACCACGTGTGCTCGTCGAGTTGAAACAACCCCAACGGCGCGCCACATCGTCGAAAGGTCTCACGCACGTCCCGCCGCTCTTCCCTGGAAAGGCCTTGTTGTCCCTGGTTGACTTCGGCTCGAAGATGCTGACATTCCGCCAATACCCTGGGGGTATTGAGATCATCATCCATGGCTTCCTCGAACGTTTTCTGAAAGGCGGTCAAGGTATTCCTGAAAGACGTCCCGGGGGCGGAATCATGACGGGGCGGCTCGGACAGACGGATGAACAGATCATAGATATTGTCCAGGGCGGCCTTGGCCGCAGCCATGGGGGCAGGGGCAAAATTCACGTCACCGCGATAATGCGTGGAAAGCAGAAAGTAGCGCAACACCTCGGCTGTGACGGGTTCGGGACAGTTCGACTGCTCAACAATCTCGCGCACGGTGAAAAAATTCCCCAGGGACTTGGCCATCTTGGCTTCGTCAATGGTCACGAATCCATGGTGCACCCAGTACCTGGCAAAAGCCTGTCCGGTGGCGGTACAGGACTGCGCGATTTCATTTTCATGGTGAGGAAAGATTAAATCCTTCCCGCCTCCGTGAATGTCAAAGGTTGCCCCGAGATGACGCACGGACATCGCCGAACACTCGATATGCCAGCCCGGTCTCCCTCTTCCCCAGGGACTGTCCCAGGCCGGCTCCCCCGGTTTGGCCGCTTTCCACAGGGAAAAATCCATGGGATCGTGTTTGCGGGTATCCACTTCCACCCTTGCCACGGCTTGCATGTCTGCGACAGGCCGTCTGCTTAACCGGCCGTACGCGGGACAGTCCGACACCCGGTAATAGACATCACCATCAATCCGATAGGCCAGCCCTTTGTCCAGAATGGCCTGAATCATCCGAATAATGTCCGACATGTGTTCCGTGGCCCGCGGTTCAACGTCCGGAATGCCGACGCCCAACCGTTTCATGTCACGGGAATAGGCATGCATGTATTTGCCGACCACCGTGTCACAGGTGATGCCCTCATCCGCCGCCCGTTTGATGATTTTGTCATCCACATCGGTGAAATTTTTGACATAGGTGACCTGATAGCCACGATACATGAGGTAGCGCCGAAGCACGTCAAAGACGATGGCACTGCGAGCATGCCCCACATGGCATTCGTCATACACGGTCACGCCGCAGACATAGATGCCGACCCTGGAAGGCACGAGCGGAACGAACGGCTCTTTGTGATTCGTCAGGGTGTTAAAAATTTTCACGGAGATTGCACGTCGGAGGAAGACGACGTGGCAGGACGAATGACTTTTTTCTCGTACAGTCTGACAAGCCAGAATCCCAGACCGATACACACCACCAACACAACGGTGAACAGGCCAAGGTATTGCTCGAGCATCTCTTTGGCCCATGGGCCCAGGAACTGCAACATCCCCGCCACCAGGAAAAACCGCGCACCGCGGCCGATCAGAGACGCCACGACGAAGACTTTGAAATTCACATAAAACGCACCGGCTCCGATTGTGAAGACCTTATAGGGAACCGGTGTCAGGCCGGCAATCAGGATGGCCCATCCCTCGTATCGTTCAAACATGTCGTGGATCCTCGAGACGCGTTCCTGCCCCATCACACGCAACAGAAACGGCTTGCCCCCCACTTTCCCGATGAGATAGCCAAACATGCCGCCCAGGACAGAACCGATGGTCGTCAGCATTGCGTAATACATGCCACCAGACGGATTCCCAAGCGTTAACGCCATGAGTAAGACATCGGGGGGAAGCGGGAAAAAGGACGACTCCGCAAATGCCAGCAGCAGTAAGGCGGGATCTGCATACGGGGATTCGGACCATGACACGGTCCATTCATAGAGGTCATGAATCCACTGTGAGAAGGACTGCAACATCGTGTCTCGTTGTCACATTTCAGGAAGGCTTCAACTGCTTCACTCGCCGTGATAAAACGGGTTCCCATGATCGCAACCTGGTCAGGGCACGATACTGGGTCATATCAAAATGGAGCGGCGTCAGAGAGACCTTGTTGTCGGCGATGGCATCCGCATCGGAGCACCGACGGCGATTCCATGTCACTTGTTCCCCGGCAACCCAACAATACCACCCACCACGCGGGTCAACTTTTTCAACAATGGAATTACGATACCGCCGCCGACTCAACGAGGTGATCTGAATCCCCTTCATGTCCTTTACCGGTACATCCGGAACGTTGACATTGATAAAGGTATCGACCGGCAATTCATCCTGCAAAACCAGTTTGGCGACCTCGACCGTGACGGAAGCAGCTGCCTGAAACCGAAAGCGATTCAACCCGTCCAGCGACACGGCAATCGAAGGAATGCCCTGGATCGTGCCTTCGAGGGCCGCGGCGACAGTTCCGGAATTCGTCACATCGTCACCAATATTCAGCCCTTTGTTAATTCCGGAGACCAGCAAATGGATCTCATGATCCCTGAGCGCCCATCCTGCTCCCAGGATCACACAATCCGAAGGGGTGCCGTTCACGGAGAAGACCCGTCTGCCGATCTGCTTCAATCGCAGGGGCTTATGCAGGGTAATGGCTCGCCCCATCGCGTTCTGTGGACGGTCAGGCGCCACAACCCACACATCGCCCAGTTTCTTCAACTGTTTCGCAAGAGCGTGGAGACCGTGAGATTCGATGCCATCATCGTTGACGACCAGAATGTTCATCGTTGGAACGCAGGCAGTTTAAGAGGGCTTGATCCGCAACGAAAATCCTGACACGAGCACTGCCACCACCCGCACGCCCCTTTACCAATTTACCAACAGTGGGGACCTCCCGTACAGGCGACCGGGGGACCAGAGGGCACCCACCCCGCTTTCGTACCGTGTACGCATGTGCAACAAAAAAGCCTACCTCGAAGGAATGGAGGCAGGCTTTTCTGTGATGAACAATCTCCAATGGAGCGCACAAGATGTGTTCAAATATTCTGCATGAAATGCGTAACGGCTTCCTGATCAACGGCTCCCATCACAGCGGAGGAAGGAACAGTCGCCGATTTTTTCCCCGTGAGCCCACATTCAACCTCGTCAAAAATCATTTCAACCGGCATAGACATGCCACCGTACACATGAGGCCCCGCCACGACTTTGGCCTTTGAATACCCGTAGATGGCGGTCGCCACATCTTTGGCCAGCCACCCGACATAATTAAACTCAGGCACGACGATCAGCTTGGCCTTGCTGCACAGTTCCCGCAATTCTCTGGTGGGAAACGGACGAAGAGACCGAACTTTGATCAACCCCGCATGGATATTTTTCTCTCTGCACGCGCGGATTGCTTCACGTGACTGGGCTGCCGCACTGCCCGACGCAATCAGAATGACTTCGGCACCCTCGACGTCTTGCGTCTCAACTAACCCGCCCATATAGAGATCAATATATTTTCGTGACCGTTCAACCGCGGCCCACACCTCCTGTTGCCACACGGCATGGATGTTGTACGCCATGAAATTTGATTTCTGCACAGGGGCATCACGAGACAACCTGGCCGGGGGATTCTCAGCATCCAGGACGGGAACTGCACCCCGCCATGCCGATCGTGGTGGCAACTTCAATCCCCGATCCGGCATTGCACAGTACCCCCGGGCGTGGGTCACAAAAAATCCGTCGCAGCAAACCCCCACGGGCAACGTCACGTCATTCTTCTCGCTGATCACGAAGCCTTTCATGATGTAATCAAACAAGTCCTGCTGATTCTCAGCATGAAAGACGATCATCCCACAGTTCAACAGATAGGCCACTTCGATATTGTCAGGCTGAATGGCTAACGGAGCATTGACCACCCGGCAGGTGAACATGGCCACGGCGGGAAGACGATGCCCTGGCCACGACGCAATCGGTTCAAGTCCTCTCAGTGTTCCCGGGCCGGCGGTGGCCGTAAAACACCGCACTCCGGCACGGGACCCACCCGCAATGGCTGACATCACGCCATATTCCTCTTCGCCCCGATAATACTCTTTGACGTACCCTTCGCCGTACAACACCCCGATAAGCTGCATGGTTTCACTTTGGGGGGTAATCGGATAGGCAATGGAGAGATCAACATTGGAACGGCGAACAGCCTCCTTGGCCGCTTCACTCCCCGTAATAAATTCTCTCTCGCGCGGGGCTTCAGCAAACATATACTCCGGGGAGACCACCTTCTGGGTTTTAGCCTCCGCGTGGGGATCCTTTCTCCCGTTCTGGCTGGAAGGTGCCGGAGCCGCACTGGTAATCGGGTCACCTTGCGGGTTGGTTTTGACTTCCGTTTCCAAGGCTTCACTCATGGCCTACCCCCTCCCAAAGTAGTGAGAATCCCGATCAACAGCACCGGGATTCCAGTCAACAGGTTTTAGCCCTCCCGCTGCATATCTTCGGCCTTGTGGCCAAAGGCAGCGGCACTTGCAGTCTCTGCTTCCCCCAGCGCAATCGCTAACGGATTCGTATGATGCTCTCCATTATGCACTCGGGATTGCAAACCCGTGAACCGCACGTTCTCGCCATTGTCCGGCAACTTCATCCCCATTTCCTCGCGAACATGTTTGAAAACCTGCGTGACTTTGCGAATCTTGACCGCGTCAGAATCCCGAACCGTGAACATCGCATCTTCATGCCCCTGCTCCGCGCAAATGGCCGAAGTCCAGCAATTGGTCCCGGCACGAATCATTTTCAGCGTCAGATTGGCGTAATGACAATGCACACCGATGAAGATACATGCTTCAATCTTGTTACCCCAAATCGTGAGATTGGGATGATTCGGGTTGATGACTTCCTCGGGTTCGATTTTCGGATACTTGGGACGATAATCGGGCATCGGAATAATGAGGACGTCGGGAATCTGCGCCGCAAGTTCCAGGACAGCCCGGGCTTTTTCAGCCGCATGTTCATTCCAATGCCATAACACAAGGGGGCCGGGAAAGATTGTTGCGTTCTTTCTGGTGAACATGGCCTTGGCCATTTCCTCCATCGCCTTCTCCTCCCGCACTTCATGGCCAAACACCAGACCATGATCCGGTTGGGGAGGAAGAACGCCCAATTCCGCCGCGGATGGCGGATGAAACCCGGCAGGACCCGGTTCGACTATTCTTTCTAAATCGGTTGTTTCCACGTCTGTGCTCCGTCGACTCTGCTTACCTGGCAGGCCTCTTCAGGACTTTTATTGCCCTCGAACGGGATTGGCCAGGACGGCACGACTCGTTTTTTCGCCATAAGTGACATTTTCCGTAAGGGCTGTGTCACCGATTTGATCGATCATTTCCATTTTAATGGCATTGTGCTTGGCCATGTTGTCACAGACCCAGACGCACTGAGCGCATCCCTTGCACCGGTCAACGGCAACATAGGCAGAGCCATATTTCAGCCCCTGCTCCCGCCCCATCTCGTTGTCATACAAGATGGTATTGGCCTCAGGACAATACTGTGTGCACAACTTGCAACTCGTGGCCGCGCAAATTCCGGCATCGATGTTGGCAACTAAATACATATGGGCCTCTCTCGTTGGTTACTATGCCATTGCGGGTGCAGGGGTCTCCTCTTTGGCCTGCACCCAGTTCCGTTCCACGGAATAGCTCCAGGCAGCCTGGACCACAGCCAGATTCTTCTCGATCAGCTCCTGCTTCTTTTTGAACTTTCGCTCAACCACACTGTCCAACGCCGCTGTGCCGCCGGACACCACAAAGCCCTTGCCAAGGAAACGATCTTTCACTGCCTGCGCCAACGCCTCCATGTTCGCAAGACCGGTAATGGATCCCATGGCCCCCACCATCGCCATATTCGTGGCGAGGTCAATGCCCGCCACTTCCAGCGACAGCTTGGTCGCGGGCAAGTAGAACAACTTGGCGTTCAAGTCGGCAAGCTCACGTTCCTGGTCGGGCTCGAGTTTCATCGGCCCATCGTGGTTGATTAACGCTACCCCGTCTTTTTTCAATCCAAAGTAAAACGGGTTGGTGTAGCTTTTCCCATGCGTAATCACCTGCGGATGGAAAATCATGATGATATGCGGGAACGTGATCTCACCGATCTCATAGATTGGCTCGTCAGAGACCCTGACATAGCTCTCTACTGGCGCCATTCGCTTTTCAGAGCCATAGAAAGGCACGATGGTGCTTTCTCCACCGGCATTAATCACACCGGTACTGAAGATGTGCGAAGCCGTGACGACACCCTGTCCGCCAACTCCCGCCATACGAATGTTATAACGAATCGCCATGATCTGAATCCTCCTCCCGCTTCACGAATCTGAATCCTGTTGCACTGAATCGCCCAATATCCCTTACTTGCTTTCCATCTTTGCCGCTGGTTTCGGGAGATATTCCCTGTAGCCATACAACTGCGACAAATACTCCTTGGCCTCATCCGTGATATATTCCGAAAATTTGTAGCGATCGGTTTCAACGGTTTTGGCATCTTCCATCACCTTGTCCGTTGGAATCGCGTACTCGATATTACAGGATGTGTAGGCTTGGATGTAGGTAGGGCCGATTTCCCTTGCCACCAACACGGCTTTTTTGATCACACTTTCGACACGACGCGGGTTATTGGGAACCACAGTTGCCACATAAGCACACCCGGCAACCTTGGCCATACCTAACATGTCCATTTTTTCAAACTTCTTCCCGAGCGGCGCCATTTTCAGGACTTGATTCCTGTTCGTCATGCCGCTTTCCTGCCCCCCGGTATTTCCGTACACTTCGTTGTCCAACATGATGGTCGTGAACTTTTCTTTTCTGAACCACGAGTGCAACGTTTGCGCGAAGCCAATATCAGCCATTCCGCCATCCCCGGCCATTACGACAACGTCCTTGGGCTGGTCGCCAAAGCGCAGACGAAGGCCACGGGACAATCCACTTGCCACACCGTTCTGGTCGCCGTAATTGCCATACACAAACGGAACAGCCGCTTGCGAAATCGCGAGCCGTCCACAGCCGGCTGTCCCCACCGTGATGGTATCTTCCGGATTGGGAAACGCAATCATAGCCAGACGGATAAACAAGGTCATGGCACATCCCGCGCACATCGGGTGTTCTTCCAAAATCTCCTTGAACGTTCCCACCTGAGACACGGTTATTTTTTTCCCAAATGGACCATGCTCCACCATATCGCGGTATTCTTTGGGCATGAACTTCTCAAAACCCGGTGCGAACTTGACGTAATCGAGGCTCATCGCAGATTCTCCTTTGTTTTGTGTGTTTCCTGATCCAAGGCTTGCGACAATTCAACGACAACACCGACAGTTCGTACATCTTAAAATGAAACACGGAAGAAGGCAACAAAAAATAAGACCTACTCCACGATTATCGAGTTAGGCCTTTTGGCCCCATTCACCATGCGGCGAACCTGCAGGGACCCCACACGCACGTCCGTTGCATTCATTCCCCTTGCACGAACCACGAGGCCGGGCTCATCTCAAAACACACAATGTCGGGACGGGACAAGCACGATGTGACAGGAACATCAGTCCAGAATATACTGAAGAGGATCCACGATTTTATCGTTCACGACAACCTGGTAATGGAGATGAGGACCGGTGGAAAACTTCCCGGTACTGCCTACCAGGCCAATGACATCACCTCTCTTCACCTTCTGGCCACGTTCAACCAGACTCTCGTCAAGGTGTCCATAGATTGTCTCAATTCCATATCCATGACCAAGCCGAATAAAATTTCCCATCCGCCAATTGTAGGCGGCCACCACGACTTCCCCCTTGGCAGGAGCCATGACTTTTGTCCTCTTCCGGGCGCCAATGTCCACACCTGAATGGAATGCCTTTTTCCCCGTGAACGGTGAAATACGCGGCCCGAACTTTGAGGTAATGGATCCTTTGACAGGCCAGATGGAAGGCGTCGAGTCCCAGCGGTCAACACGTTGTCCCGCGATTTCTTCCAACTGATCAAACATGCGTTGCTGCCTCAATGTTTGTAAATCAAGCCATGCCAGTTCCTTCTGGATTGTCGCCACCTGTGAAGGCTGCCGGCGGATGGGCATCACACTGGGTCCGGCCGCATTGCCTGATCCCACTTCTCCCATCTGCTGTGCCGGATCACCATCCAGTGCCTCTGCCTGCGGCGTCTCTTCGCCACCCTGTCCACTGTTTCCCGTACTCTGTACCGGCTCAGACTCAAGCCCAAACATGGCCTGCAATTTCTGACTTAATTCCTGCGTGGCCAGCATACGTCGCTTGAGGTCAGCAATGGTGTCAGAGACCGCAAACATATGACCTCTTGACCGGCTCATTTCCTGCCTCAACGCCGTGAGTTCATCGCCTTGTTCCATATGCGTCACATAGTGGGCCAGACTCCATATCTGGACAACGATCAGGACCGCGATGGCAACCATTCCCCCCCTGACCATCCGCCTGGACAGATCAATTCTCAGGGGATTCGCCCTGGCTCCACGAAAAATCACGATGGTATAGGCATCATCAGCAAGTTTCATATCGTCTCTCCTGCTTTGATCCCAGGGAACAGACCGGTCTCACGAAACACCGGTGGCACGATGGTATGGAAACATGCCTTCAAAATCAATGCCCCGCCTCTGCTGCATTGCCCATTGGCCTTCAGAAAATGGCGCCACACGTGACACCCTGGTACTACACGGGGACCCGCGGCCTGCCGGCTTCCGCCATGGGAAACGAGAGAACAGGCAGGTCAATCGGGCACTGAGATCATGGTTCGTACCCAAGCCAGATACTCGCTGGAGCCGCGCTCCACCGACAACGCGAGAATTTCAGGGACATCGTAACTGTGATGGGATTTGATCTCGGCTTCCAGAGTGCTGTAGGCGTCATCATGCGATTTCAGCACCATGAGACATTCGGACGATTCGGAGATGTTGCCCTCCCATTCGAAAATGGACACGACATTGGGCATCACTGTCGCACACGCCACCAGTTTCTTCTCGACCAGTCGACGTCCAATGAGCAGAGCTTCCTCACGGCTGGAAGTTGTAACCAGGACAACCAGTTCCCCCACGATCAACGACACCCTGGCCGGCAAGGCCGCATCGCGTCGCACGCGCACGTTGACATGGCACACACTAACTCAGACATGGCAAGCCGCAACATTTCCCGAAAAGACTGCGGGCCATCTCTCACGAACGCCTCCTCCACAGCACCGGCTCTACCCCACATTCGCACGGCCCGTAAAGACCTGACTGACCTCAGCCACGCAGATTTCCGGCCAACGTAAGCTGTTCCATAAGATCTGGATAAGATCGAGTGACGGGAAACTGGGGATATTTGGAACAAATTGCCTCTGGCGGGCAGAAGAAAAATCCGGCATCGGCTTCGTGCAGCATGGACAGATCGTTGTGAGAATCGCCCGCGGCGAGCACGCGAAAATTCAGACGTTTCACTGCCGCCACCGCGTGACGCTTCTGGTCCTTCTGCCGAAGCATGTAGTTCCGGATACAGCCCGCATCGTCAATGTCCAGCGTGTGACAAAAGATGGTGGGATAGTGCAGGTGTTTCATGAGAGGCCCGATCAGCTCATAATAGGTGTCCGACAGAATAATGACCTGGCAGCGCTCGCGTAGCCAGTCCAGGAAATCCACAGCACCATCCAAGGGGTTCATTGTCGCAGCAACGGCCCTGATATCCGCGATCCCGATCTTGTGTTTGGACAGAATATCAAGACGAAGCCGCATCAGTTCGTCATAGTCGGGAATATCACGAGTTGTCACCAGCAAGTCATCAATCCCTGTCTTCTCGGACAACCCCGGCCAGATTTCCGGAGTCAACACACCTTCCATGTCCAAACAGACTACAACCGCAGATCGCATATGACCCTCAACGTATCTTTACTGCTGCTGGCGATGCCAGTTGATAAGACGACCCAAAACAACCGCCGCATTGTATAAAAAAACAGGATGGGAGCACAAACAGGGAGTATCAGCCCCCTGTCACTCGGCGCCGCACCTGGCTTGACAGAGCATGAACCCGCCACGATCAGGCATAGCCTGTGGAAGCATGGCGGGCGTGACCAACCGTCCCTCGGCGATTACCAGAAGGCAAGGAGAGCCCCAAACGCAAGATAACACAGGCCGTTGACAATCATATGACAGGGCTTCAAGGCCTGCGAGCGTAGACGCAGTTTGAGATAGCCTGTGGCAAGGATCGTCAACCCCATCCCACCCAACACTTCCGGGCGTGGAACCCAGGGAGTCAGCAGCACTCCCAGAGCCGGCAACAGACTTCCCTGAAACACCAGTGCCCCGGTGATATTGCCAAACGCCAGAGTATCCCGCCCCCGCCGCACCCAAATAATGCTGTTCACCTTTTCCGGCAATTCGGTTGCGACCGGCACAATCAACAACGACAACGCCAGGGCGGAAATGCCGAGCATAGATGCGATATGTTCCACACCATAGACAAATCCCCTGGCCCCGCCGACAATCAACGCAAAGCCAATGACTAATTGCAAAAGGATCGTGATCAGATTCTCCGGAAGTCTCACCCAGCTTAGAAACAGCGGATGATCCGCCACAGTGCCATGGCCCTGGTCTACCAGGCCCCGCGATGCACGAATCGTCAACAGCAAATACATGAGATAAATCAGGATCAATGCCAACGCCAGCGACACGCGCGCCAGCCGCCATTCTGACGGCACAAACAC
>RKSG01000038.1 GCA_007570995.1 Nitrospirales bacterium | reverse complement strand
GACGTGGGAGAGCAATCGCGCTGCGATTGCTTGCGGCGCGTTACGAAGCCGGGAATGCCGGGAAACGGGCGCACAGGGCTTTGATTTCCTTTCGAATGCGGCGATGAACCCGTGTGGTCGAGGGATGGTGCAAGACCTCATCCATCCACGTCACGATTTGCGACATCTCCGGTGCGCCCATGGCCCGCGTGGACACAATGGGGGTGCCAATCCGAATCCCGCTTGTGACGGCAGGCGGCCGTCCGTCATACGGAACAGCATTTTTATTGACGATGATCCCCGCAGCGTCGAGTGCGGTTTCGGCGTCTTTCCCCGTCAGCCCGTTGTCCGTGAGGTTCAGGAGAAACAGATGGGTATCGGTGCCGCCCGACACCACGTGATAGCCGAGGGCTGTGAATGCGTCCGCCATCGTCCGTGCATTCGCAAGGACCCGTTGTTGATAGGCGTGAAAGCCTGCGGCCAGGGCTTCTTGAAACGCCACGGCTTTTGCGGCAATCACGTGCATGAGCGGGCCTCCCTGAAGACCGGGGAACATCATTTTATCCACCGCTTTCGCATGGGCTTCTTTACACATCACGATCCCCGCCCGGGGACCACGCAACGTTTTGTGGGTCGTGGTGGTCACGAAGTCGGCGTAGGGAACGGGACTTGGGTGCAGACCGGTTGCCACCAGTCCCGAGATGTGCGCCATGTCAACCAGCAGATAGGCGCCCACGGCGTCGGCAATTTCCCGAAACCGTCGGAAATCAAGCGTTCTGGAATAGGCACTGGCTCCGGCGACAATCATGCGTGGCCGGACGGCTTCCGCCTGGCGTTGGACCGCGTCGTAATCAATCAATTCGGTCTCGCGATCCACCCCGTAGAAGAAGGACTGAAACAGTTTCCCGGAAAAATTGACCTTGCTCCCGTGGGTTAAATGACCGCCCTGAGAGAGGTCCATGCCCAGGATCGTATCGCCGGGTTTCAGGACAGCCAGATACGCCGCCATGTTGGCCGTGGAACCGGAATGGGGTTGCACGTTGACATGCTCGCACCCAAACAGTTGCGTGGCCCGCTGGATCGCCAGCTCCTCAACCTGGTCCACATGTTGACAGCCTCCATAATACCGCCGTCCCGGGTAGCCTTCTGCGTACTTATTGGTCATCAGCGAGCCCTGCGCGGCCAGGACAGCGGGGCTGGCGTAATTTTCCGACCCGATCAACACCAGCGTGTTGCGTTGTCGTTGTTCTTCGGCGCGCAGTGCCGCATAGACCTCAGGGTCTTCGCGGCGAATGGCGTTGAGTGTCCCGACGGCGTATCCCATGCCTATGCCGACGGCTCTTCGGGTGTTTCTGGCGGTGTGCCGGCTTCACCATCCCGGGCCTCTTCCCCGTGTTTGACGAGGGAGACGGAGACAGTTGCCGTGATGCCCTGATGCAGTTTGATGTCAATGGGAAACGTTCCCAACTTCTTGAGAGGTTGGTCGAGGTGAATGTTTTTCCGGCTCACATCAAACCCGTCGGCCAGTAATCTGGCTTCAATGTCCCGGGTGGTGATGGCGCCAAACAGCTTGTCATCCTTGCCGGCCTGGACGGGAAAGGTGAGCGAGATGCCGGACAGGGTGTCGGCCACGGTTCGAAGGGACTGTTCAGCTTTCTTTGCCTTATGGGCTGTGGCTCGTTTGATATGTTCGAATGCCTTGACGTTGCGAGGATTAGCCTCCATGGCCTTTTTACGCGGGAGCAGAAAATTCCTCGCGTATCCGTCGGCGACGTCAAGCATGTCCCCCACGTCCCCCAAGCTGGCGATATTTTCCTGAAGGATGACCTTCATCGTCTCGACTCCTTCCTTGACAAGGGCTTGATAATGGCAGGGAAAAGCAAAATCATAAGGTGCACCTGTGGAAATGTCAATTTATGGCCCAGTGGGGAGACACCATACAGCAGGGATCCTGTCCTTGGAGAACGATGAGCCTGTCTCCTGTGCCGGAGGTCATTTATCCGGAGGCGTCCGTTTCACTGTCGTCGTCTCCCCGTAACGTCTGGACACACACTTTGACCATCTACTACAATGCGACCCCGCGGATTGGCGGGGATCTGCACTCACAGAGCCTGCGTGTGATCACACCATTCCCTTTGTCTCCACAGACCTGCGGCCCATGGCCCTGTGCTTGGGCGTTTGTCATTCCCCTGGTCGCACGGGGCGCCAGGGGCAGGCTCTGCGGAAGCAGGAATCCAAGGGGGCACCTGCGGCCAATCGCCAAGCGACCTGGCTGTGTAGTCCCCGGTATCCAACGGGATCGTCCGTCGGATGCCTGATCCGGGCCATCCATCATGAAACTGCCAGACCTCCTGCACGCTTTCGCCACCCGGTTAGCGCGCTACAACGAATCCGACGCGCGCGATGATCCGGTTGAATCTGACAACATCAGGAACATGCGGACGGCCGGCGCACTCCATCTGTATGCCATGGACGTGCCTGCGGGGATGACCTTGCTCGAAGACACGCCGGTCACCATTGTCCCGCCCGGGGATCTGGAACCTACCGGAGGCCATGTTCTGCAGCACAGGGAGCACACCGTCATCGTGCAAACCGTTGACGCGCTTGAGACGTCGGTGGGTGATCACGCGCTGGTGGTGGATACGCCGGCTTTTTTCAATCTTGCGGCCACGCGCCTGGCGGATATGGCCGCCAGACCGGAATCCTATGCCCTTGGCCCGGCTGACCGGCTTGCGCCATGGCTGGACCCGGAGCCTGGCGAAGGCAATGAAGCGGCACGGGCCGGAGCGTCGACCGCTGTGCTGACGACGGTCTGGAACGAGGACAGAGCCGTGCGTTGGACCAGACTCGGCGAGCTGACGGTGGCCCTGCTGCGGCACAATAAACGCGTGCTCCTGGTCGCGCCCACGCACGATGGCGTGGATCGCCTGCTGGGGTTTCTGGCCAGGACCCTTCGCAACGCGGCCCTGCCCTTTCAGAGCCTGTTGAGTCGTTATGAAATGTCGGTACTCGGGGAAGCCGACGGTGTCCCGCTGGATGATCTGGGTTTTGAATGGCAGATGGATCGTTTTTTTGCCAAATCGCGGTCACACAAAAACGCGTTGCAACAACAGTACAACCGGTTTCGGGAGCTTACGCCGATCCTGGCTCACAAAGGGCAGAAGCAGCGTGATCTGGATGAAGTGAAACTGCTGGAATGGAGGTTGCTTGCCCAGGTGAGTGAGTTGCAGGGCAAAATTGCGGACCTGGACAACGTGCGCGCTGCCTACCAGCAGCTCCCCATCTGGAAACGGCTCGGGATGCAGGCCATGGGCAAAAACGAGGCCACACTGGAAGAGTACCGGCAGATCCACGAAGGACACATTCGGGAACTGATGAAGGAGGTCGAGACAGCACAGGCACGCATCTGTGCGCTGGCTCCCGAGGCGGCTGTTCCGAAGGATATGCGTTTGGAATACGAAGCGTTGAAAGACGAGATCACCCAGCTGGGAGGAACGAAAAAAGTACGGGCGCTGCTGGCAGCGGGCGAGGCCACCAACCGGCAGGCCTTTATCCAGAATAAACGGCTGGTCGCGGCCACGCCGGGTCGGGTGGTGACGGACCCCCTGTTCCAACGCATTCGCTTCGATGTGTTGATTGCCGACGATGCTCCCAGGATTCCTGCACCGTTTCTGCTGGGTGTGGCCGGGCTCATTCGGGAACAGATCATCATTGCCGGAGACACCCGGGATCTCCGAGGGACCACGAAGCGGTGGCGTCAGGATTGTCTGGAAACGGAACCGGCATAATCCGGTCGTCATTCCTGCGAACGCAGGAATCCAGGGGGGCTGGCGGGGAGCATGCAATTATGGGGAGCGTTGAGACCGGCGTCGTCTGCAAAACCATGCGCCATGTGGGGTGTGGTTGAGACTGTAAGTGGGGTAGGACAGTGGAGCTAATTGGTATACTTATACTTATTGCATTGATTGTTATCTTGGGTTGGTTTATGATGCAGGATGCGGCACGGCGGGAGCAGGCACAGCGGGAGCGGGAACAGCAGGCACAGCGGGAGCGGGAACAGCACTTGGCTTCGGTGCGTCTTCAGTTCAGTACTTGGATGACAGAGGCAGGCATTGACCTTGAGTGCACGAGGTGCTTGTCCAGTGACTTTCGCATGCTTCAATACAGCTCCCATGGACTGAGCTTTCAAGGGCAATGCACGACCTGTGGGGCTAAAAAATGGTTTAAGGCGATGCAAACACGCAGACCATTTGATTTTTCTACCTGCGGGTTCGAGCTGGATACAACAATACCCAAACTTGCGCAGCCTGTTGACGGTTTTCATGAAGAGGCCGGGCAGACACAGAGAAGCAGACGTATCTCCGAAAACGTTCGCCATGAGGTCTGGCGTAGAGACCAGGGCCGATGCTGTGAATGTGGTAGCCAGGAAAACATCGAATATGACCACATCATCCCTTTTTCCAAGGGCGGATCAAATACGGCAAGGAACATTCAGTTGCTTTGCGAAGCCTGTAATGCGAAAAAGCGCGACAGGATATGACGAAAAGCTTCGTCTGTTCCCAATGCCTTTCCGTGCAAGGGGATGGGATTTCAGGAAATGACTGGAAGGGTTCGGATGGCCTGTTCAGACATCGTCTTCTTCCCCTTTCTGAATCCATCAGCCCCGATCCTGTCCCGTTGGTTCTTTGAATTGTGTAACGATTGACCGTCGTGCGTGCTGTGTCCTGTCGGTGGGAGGGAGTCTCATGGGAAAGAGTGCCGTAGCAAGCCCCGTTCTGGAAGAGATTCGTGAAATTATCAGGGATTTGAGCAAATCCCAGCAAGAAACGGATCGTCAGCTCACGCGGATGGCCAAGGAAGCCGAGCGAGACCGCAAGGCTGCCGAACGAGACCGAAAGTCTGCCGAGAAGCGTATGAAGGAATTGAACGAACTCTTCACCGGCCAATGGGGGAAGCTGATGGAGTCCCTGGTGGAGGGAGACCTGGTTCGCCTGCTCAAAGAGCGGCAGATCGAGGTTCGCGATCTTTCGGAGAACAGACGAAGAAACTGCGACAACAAGGACTACGAGTTCGATTTGATCGCCATTGACGGGCAAGAGATGGTGGTGGTCGAGGTC
>RKSG01000027.1 GCA_007570995.1 Nitrospirales bacterium | reverse complement strand
ACCGTCTGTGGTACACTCCGCCCCCACGACTTCATCATTTCCCTCTGTGACAGGTATGAGCCACTCTATCCATATTAAAGGGGCACGCGAGCATAATCTGAAAAACCTCGACGTGGCTATCCCACGCGACCAACTGGTGGTGCTGACAGGGTTGAGCGGGTCCGGGAAGTCATCGCTGGCCTTCGATACGATCTACGCAGAAGGCCAACGACGCTATGTCGAGTCGTTGTCGGCTTACGCACGCCAGTTTCTGGAACAAATGGGGAAACCCGATGTGGACTCCATCGAAGGCTTGTCCCCCGCTATCTCTATCGAACAGAAAAATACCAGCCACAACCCACGCTCGACGGTCGGAACGGTGACGGAAATTTATGATTATCTGCGCCTGCTCTTCGCCAGGGTGGGACGACCGTTCTGCGTGCAGTGCGGACAGCCCATTACGGCTCAAACCGTGCAGCAAATGGTGGACGCCATCGGCGCCTTCCCAGCCGGCTCCCGCGTGCAGGTGCTGGCCCCCATCGTGCGAGGACGTAAAGGGGAATATCGTAAGGAACTGGCCGAAGCCCGCCGCGCCGGGTTTGTGCGCGCCAGAATCGACGGGACCATCGTCAGCCTCGGAGAGACGATTACCCTGGATAAGAAACGGAAACATTCAATCGAAATCGTCGTGGATCGCCTGGTGATGAAGGATGAAGAATCCCTGCGACGACGACTGGCCGATTCGGTCGAGACGGCACTGAAACTGACGCCAGGACTGGTGGGGATCCTGCAAGGCGACCCCCTGGTCGCACGGGGCGCCAGGGACATGCAGGACATGACACTGTACAGTGAAACACTGGCCTGTATCCATTGCGGGGTGAGTTACCCGGAACTGACACCACGGGTCTTCTCGTTCAACAGCCCGCACGGCGCCTGCGAGGCATGCGACGGGATCGGGCATGAGGTCTCCGCGAACCAGGACGGACGGGAACCAGTCGCACACGTGGTCTGCCCGGTGTGCCGAGGCGCCAGGTTGAAGGCGGAAAGCCTGGCCGTGAAGGTGAGCGGACAGTCCATCGCGGATGTCACACGGTTGTCTATTCGGGAAGCGGCACAGTTTTTTCAGACGCTGGTCTTGAATGAACGGGAGCGCATGATCGGTCAGCGCATCCTGAAGGAAATCCTGGAACGGCTGGAGTTTCTGCTCAACGTGGGACTGGATTATCTGACGCTGGATCGCGCGGCGGCGACGCTGTCAGGGGGGGAAGGACAACGTATTCGTCTGGCAACGCAAATCGGGTCGGGACTGGTGGGAGTGCTGTATATTCTCGATGAGCCCAGTATCGGCCTGCACCAACGGGATAACCGCCGACTGCTGCACACGCTGCTGCGACTCCGCGATATGGGGAATACCGTGCTGGTGGTGGAGCACGACGCCGAAACGATGCGCGCCGCCGATCATTTGATCGATATGGGGCCAGGCGCAGGGGTGCACGGGGGACATATCGTGGCGCAAGGCTCGGCGGCAGAGGTGATGCAACATCCGGACTCGCTGACAGGACTGTATCTGCGGGGGGATAAGCGAGTGGGACTGCCTGACCGCACCCGCAAGCCGAAAGGTTTTTTGTCGATTGTCGGGGCCAGAAAGCACAATTTGCGATCCGTGAATGTCAAAATTCCGCTGGGGCTGTTCACATGCGTGACCGGGGTCTCCGGGTCGGGGAAAAGTACGCTGGTGCTGGAGGTGTTGTTCCCGTCGCTGCGGCAGTGCCTGGAACGGGATCAACCCGTGATGGAAGGGTGCCGCGCCATGAAGGGGACACAGGCACTGGACAAGGTGATCGATATTGACCAGTCGCCGATTGGCCGGACGCCGCGATCGAACCCCGCGACGTACACGGGTCTGTTTACCTTTATCCGGGATTTGTTTGCCGGGTTGCCGGAGTCGCGCGTCCGCGGGTACAGGCCCGGACGGTACAGTTTTAATGTGAAGGGCGGACGGTGCGAGGCGTGCCAGGGGGACGGTCTCATCAAAATCGAAATGCACTTTCTGCCCGATGTCTATGTGACGTGTGAGGTCTGCCGGGGCCAGCGGTACAATCGTGAAACGCTGGATGTGCAGCATAAGGGGAAACATATCGCGGATGTGCTGGATATGACGGTGGGCGAGGCACTGGATTTTTTTACGCATATCCCGTCCATCAATGCCAAACTGCAGACGCTGGCCGATGTGGGGCTGCATTACGTGAAGCTGGGGCAGTCCGCGACCACGTTGTCGGGCGGGGAGGCTCAACGGGTCAAGTTGAGCCGGGAACTGTCCAGGCGGGCCACGGGACGGACGCTGTATATTCTGGATGAGCCGACGACCGGGTTGCATTTTGCGGATGTGCAACGCCTGCTGGATGTGCTGAACCGGCTGGTGGAACAGGGGAATACGGTGCTGGTGATTGAGCACAACGGGGACGTGATCCGTAACGCGGACTGGATCGTGGATCTGGGGCCGGAGGGGGGCGACCGCGGCGGGGAGGTCGTGGAGGAAGGGACGCCGGCGGCTCTGATGGAATCCGGGACGTCCTGGACGGCGCAGGTTATGCAGGAAGAAAACAGGGGAGCAGGGTGCCCCCCTCCGTCCCCTGGTCAACAGCCCCCCCCTCCGTCCCCTGGTCGCACAGGGCGCCAAGGGCATGCATTCCCGCAGTGAGTTGAGCGGGAATCCAGGGGGACTTGCATGAACAGGGGGCCGTGGCAGGGTCGTCAGAACGCAATGACCAGCAGGGCCACCGTGCCAGCCATGTACGGGAGCACGCAGCAATACCACACCACTTTCACCGGCATGATGCCTGTGAGGGCCAGATGACGGGCGCGGTGCTCTTTGTAAATGAATTCGTAGGACAGAATGATGGTGGCACAGATGAGGGCAACGGCTCGACTGACACGAGGCCAGGTGTAGATCCCACTGAGCATGAAATCCATGGTGAAAAATCCACTCCAGGCACAGAGGAAACCGGCAAGGACCAGCATGGCAAGAGCAGACCACGGTAAACGCCCGAACCCCACGGGCTGTGTGTCTGGAGGGAGTGGCATGGTGGGGGTCTCCAAGTCTGGCCAGCAGGGTGTCAGGGTGTGGGTTGTTCCGGGATGGTGCCCGCGGGCACTTTTCCTAACTGTTCGGCTTACGTTTTGACTTACGGTTCAAGACGGTTGCTGCTATTGCTTTAATTTCCTTCTGGTTGGAAGCCGGATCCTGTATCTCAAGGGCCTTCCATGCACTCAGATAGGAAACTTTGTCAATGATTTCTTTTAATTGTTCGCTGGTCAGTTTTTTCCCGCTGGCTTCCTTCAAATACAACAACAGTCCACCAAGCACGTTCTGGGAACTGATGCAACTTCGCCCTGAGTGCATTTTTTCAGCAAACGCTCCGTAATAATCTTCGTCTAATACTTTGAGTATCTGCTCAAATTTCAAATCAATAACGGAGGACATTTTATGTGACCAGCACCAGCGCCAGTACGCTTTCCCCAAATAAAAATCATAAAAAACAACTCTTTTCCCTCTTGGTGCGGGATTACACATGGAACGTAAAATTCTTCTCACACGTTCGTTTATCTTCTCCACATCATTGGATTTCAGTGCGTTGTCGATCATATACGCCCCTGTCGCAGTCCTACCGTTCAAACCTGACGCCAGGTATCGGGGTTCAATCCGGCCGTCTTTAATCATCCTGACGATCACATAACCCCAAAAACCGCAACTGTACCTTGTTTCAACGGGGAGATCCTTAAACGTCTCCCAAATCTTTTTTTGCGTGTCTTCCGGGGGATAGAGAAATTCTCGCTCGGTCAACCGCCAGGCAAAGGCCACCTCATGTTCGCCAATGATACTGCCCTTGCAGGATAGTAACTGTTCCTCCATATATTCCAGAAACGAGCCTTTTTCAGCCTGGCAAATTCGTAAAAAATCCTTTTGCTTCTCCGAAGCATCTCCTTGGTCTGCAGCGTCGACTTTGCCGATGAGACGCTTGCCAAAGTCCAGCCAGGCCTTCTCCTCAATTCTTTTGTATTCAGTCATCATCTACTTCGTCGGGCAGTGTGGGTATGACGTATGGTCGCATTCTGGTAGCGGCCAGACTTGGGTCAAAATTTTCGTCTTTCCAATCTTCACCTGTTTTCTCTCGTAACAGCTTCTGGTGGGCCTGCAACACACCGCTTACCTCGTGGCTATCGTCTAAATTTTTCATGTAAGCATACACAGCACACAACGCCTGTGTAATCATTGCCCACCTCATTGAGTCCTCATCACGTGGCTCGGCCTGGTCTTTGGGCAATTTGTGCAACTCATCAAAAACGCCCTTTCCGCACCATAACGAAACGGGCTTTTGACCTTCCCCTGCGTGCTCATAAACCTCGACCCTCATTTCCCCATGACCCAGGTCCTTATCGTGGTTCACCTCTATCAGGTTTGATACATCACCTTCGGTGAATTGTAATGTTCGAGCCAAGGCAATACGAGAATATTGTGGAATTGTGTACACTCCATGTTTCCAGAAATCCGTCAAGCCCGACGACGCATCCACGGAAATATCCTTGTCTTTCAAGATCACAATGCTGGCCATGACTTCCGGGGAGTAAGAAAAATCCCTTTGAACAATCTGTGTGGCCACAATCCTGCTGTCAGGATCATGTACAGGAATTTCAATTGCATCGTGAGGGCACTGATAGTTCTGACGTTCGGAGCTATCCCTGTAAAGCAAGAGAACAGAAAACGTCGCATCACCATCTTTTATTAACTGTCGAATAAATGAACGGCCCTCCAGTGTATGTTTTATCGTCAGTGTTCCGTCAGCGTGGCTCGCTTCAACTTCATAAGAAACCCCTTCGGCAAAATCAATGCCGTCTGGCTTCAGAACGGGGAAATCTAATATCAGGTTGTCTGACACAACGACTATTCCTCACTCTTTGTGCGTCGCTTCAGCCCTAAAATTGGCAATAATGCGACTTTCATATCTCCAATTCCATCCGGTTTTGCGACTTCGGCAACGATGTCATAGGGCTTCACTTGTTTGACGTGGTCTAATTTAATGCGGGTTTCATCTGCAGGCCCTTGTCTCGGGGGGCCATCGAGGGTATCAGGG
>RKSG01000028.1 GCA_007570995.1 Nitrospirales bacterium | reverse complement strand
GCCGCGGCCTGCTCGGCCTGGGCTGACATCGCACTCAGGGCTGGAGGTCCGTCACACTCCGTGCATGGCCTCCAGCATTCCAACCAGTTTTCACATTCTTGGTGCCGGCCCCAGCGGAGCCTTGATGGCGCTGGCGCTCTCCCAGCTTGGGCACTCTGTTGATCTTGCGCATCCCAAGTCTGATGCAGAGCTGAGTGCTCGGAGCCGGGCCTCCGCCATCACCCCGCGAAGAATGGGCACACATGGCCGGCATGGACACCATCGCACCGGCCCCCCCCGTGAAGGCCATGCCGAGTCAGATCTGTTCGATCAAGCCGAAGCCCGGGCGCGACAGAAGAAACAGGACGACTGGTATGAGCAGTGGGCGTTTGACGGCACATTCAGCCGCATTGTGCGTATCGGGCTGCTGATTTTCTCCGATATCACCTTGTGCACATTCTGTCATGAGTAACCAGATTTGTATAAAGTTTTTTGTACTTTACTTTATACAAATGACTTTGTGCATATTCCACTATCAACAAACCATTTTGTACAAAATTTTTCACGTTCTACTTTACACAAAAATCCATCTATGCCATGCTAGCG
Source organism: Nitrospirales bacterium (assembly GCA_007570995.1). GTDB lineage: Bacteria > Nitrospirota > Nitrospiria > Nitrospirales > UBA8639 > Bin75. The sequence continues at coordinate 4,537 of RKSG01000028.1, read as the reverse complement.
TCTGTGAAACCATTCATTCCCGACAGTCTCCCGATTGAATCCATTCACTACGTCTCCCCTGCGCTGATTACCGCCATGGGTAAGGCCAACAGAGCGCTTGCCCATTACAACGCCCTGCTGGAGCAATCCCCGAGCACCCACCTGCTGCTTGCTCCCCTGACCCGGCGCGAGGCCATGCTGTCGTCCCGCATTGAAGGCTCCCGATCCACCCTGAACGAAGTACTGCAATTTGACGAAGATGAAGACGTAGCAGACGGGAGCGAACAGCGCGACGACCTGCAGGAAATCCAGAACTATGTCTACGCCCTGGATCTAGGAGAAAGAGAACTCCGCGACAGACCATTTTCGCTGAACATGCTGAAAGACCTGCACGGGATTCTATTCGGAAGCGGCAGCGTGCGCGGCAAGAAAAAAAACCCGGGCGCCTTCCGGGCCAGGCAAAACTGGATTGGCCCGCCCAGTTTGCCGGCCCCCTGCTGGACGCAATGTTTGAAAGATCCGTGTTCAGAAGGGCCACCGTCAAAAGAAAATTTTCCGAACTGAAAACCCCGCCAAGCGACCCGACCACATTGAGCCTGGTAAAAAAAAACTGACGGAGAACGGCATCCTGTCAGTAGTGCGCGAAGGCAGCGGAAGGCGCGGGGCCGTTTATGCGTTGGAGCCGCTGATCCAACTTCTCGAAAGTGATGAATGAGATGGAAACACAGAAGACATTGCCAGATGGGTGGCGGTGGGTGAAGTTGGGAGAAATGTGCGAGGTGAATCCGCGCAAGCCGAATGGGTTTGTGCGGGGGGACGATGAGGGAACCAGTTTTGTGCCGATGGAGGCGGTTGATGCAGGGCTGAAGAAGGTCACTCGGCCTCAGATCCGGCCTTACAGGGAAATGAAGAAGGGATACACCCACTTCACCGAAGGAGATGTGCTGTTTGCCAAAATCACCCCTTGTATGCAGAACGGGAAGCACTTTATTGCGGAAGGATTGATTGACGGGGTGGGCTTCGCCTCCACGGAATTCCATGTGTTACGCCTTGGAGCCTCCACAAGCGCGCAATGGGTGCACTTCTACTTGACGCAACCTGCGATTCTGCAGGAAGCAACGTACCACTTCACGGGCACGGCTGGGCAGCAGCGCGTGCCGGGGGCGTTTCTTGAGGAACTGCAAATCCCCCTCCCACCCCTCTCCGAACAGAAACGGATTGCAGCAATACTCAAAGACCAGATGGCGGCGACGGAGAAGGCTCGAACGGCGGCCCAAGCCCGTCTTGAGGCAATCAAGGCTCTGCCTGCTGCCTTTCTCCGCCAGGCATTCCCCCAACCTGACCAACCCCTTCCCGATGGGTGGCGGTGGGTGAAGTTGGGGGAGGTGGTAGAATTCCTGGACTACAAACGCAAGCCAGTAAGTGAAGCTGAACGCGCAAAGCGAAATGAAGGCAAGGGCATTCATGGCCTGTACCCATACTACGGGGCCAATGGTCAGGCAGGATGGATCGACAGCTATCTTTTCGATGAGCCATTGATCCTTCTTGCAGAAGATGGCGGCGCATTCGGTTCAGCCGATACTCCTATCGCATACAAAATTGAGGGCAAGACGTGGGTGAACAACCATGCTCACGTCCTACGACCGATCGACGGTATTGATATGGAATACTGCCTGGCGGCTATTGCAATACGCCCTGATCTTGTGCATTTTGCAACGGGAAGTACCCGCCCCAAGTTAAACCAATCTATGGCAACCCAAATACCTTTCCCTCTCGCGCCTTTCCCCGAACAACAACACATCGCAGCAACCCTCAAAGACCAGATGGCGGCCGTAGAAAAAGCCCGCATGGCGGCCGAAGAGTCACTCACCACCATCAACGCCCTGCCCGCCGCTTTACTCCGTCGGGCGTTCAACGGAGAAATCTGACATGGCACGTGGACGCAAGACAAACAACAACGGCAACGGCAACCGACTGGCCACCCAACAATCGGTGGACCAGGCCGTCAAGAGCATCTGCGACATCATGCGACGGGGGAACTGTGCCGGTGCCATGCAGTATGTTCCCGAACTGACCTGGATTCTTTTCCTGCGTATCCTCGACGAGCGCGAGGAACGTGAGAAACAGGACGCCGAAGCCCTGGGCACACCATTCCGGCCCTCGCTCGAATCACCCTACCGCTGGTGCGACTGGGCCACCCCGCCGGAGACATTGCCTGAAGGCGAAACCAACAAGCGCCGGGAACTACGGGAAGCCCCACCGGGCAGCTTCTTTGCCTTCGTCAATAAGGCCTTGCTTCCGTATCTGAAAGAACTCAAAGAGCAACCCAACGCCACGCCGCGTCAGAAAGTCATCAGTGAAATCATGACCGGCGTCGAGCGGGTGCGCATTGACACCGAGCGCAACTTCCTCGATGTACTGGATAAGGTGCATGAACTCTCCTCCGACGCCGTGGACCCGACCCATGTCTTCACACTCTCGCAGGTATATGAAGGGTTGCTGCTGGACATGGGCGAGAAGGGCAACGATGGCGGCCAGTTCTTCACCCCCCGCCAGGTCATCAAGGCAATGGCAAAGGTCATCAATCCGGGAATTGGCGAAACGGTCTATGACCCGTGTTGTGGAACGGGTGGGTTTCTGGCTCAGGCATGTGAACACATCATGGACAACCTCGGCGACGGCACAACGGCGGATCATCTGGAAACACTCAAAGAACGAACCTTCTGGGGACGGGAAAAAGAAAACCTCATCTATCCCATTGCCCTGGCCAACCTGATGCTGCACGGCATTGACAAACCCAACATCTGGCATGGCAACACCCTCACCGGCAGGGAAACGTACGGCGGATTGTTTGAAGGCGCACCACAGACGTTTGACGTGATCCTGACCAATCCGCCCTTCGGCGGCAAGGAAGGCTCAGATGCACAAACCAGGTTCGACTACAGGACAGGTTCCACGCAGGCCCTGTTTCTGCAAGACATCATCCGCAGCCTGCGGGACGGCGGGCGGTGCGGGATGGTGCTCGACGAAGGCCTGTTATTCCGCACCAACGAGGACGCCTTTGTGAAAACCAAGCGCAAGCTCCTGGACGACTGCGCCCTCTGGTGTGTGGTGAGTCTGCCGGCCGGTGTGTTCATCAACGCTGGTGCCGGGGTCAAGACCAATCTGCTGTTTTTCACCAAAGGCCAGCCCACGCACACGATCTGGTACTACGACCTGACGGACCTCAACGTGCGCAAAAAGACCCCTCTCACGCTCGAGCAATTTGACGACTTCTTCCGTTTGCTCCCCGACCGCGCGGACAGCCCTCTATCCTGGACCGTGGACATGGACGAGCGTAAGCACAGAGCCAGAGAGGAGGCCCTTCCGTTCAAGGAACAGGCCGCAACAAAAACCGACCAGGCCACTGAGTGCAGCGATCACCTCAAAGCCTTGAAACAGGGGAAGCCCCCCAACGAAGAAGCCATTGAACAAGCCGAGGCGACACTCAAGAAACTGACCCGCGAGGCCCGAGAGCTGACTGCCAAAGCCAAAGCCATTGAAGACGCCGTGTATGATCTGAAAGCCGTCAATCCGAACAAAAAGCAAGACGTCGACGCACGCGAGCCAGAGGAACTGGTCGCCGTTATCGAAGAGAGGGGAAGAGAAATTGCCGCGGCATTAGCCAGGCTGAAAGGTGGGGGCAGAGGAGAGGGGGGGTCATGAGTGACGGGAGCGATACGGGCAAAGGCCGTAATGATGCTGGAACGAGGGACGGGGCAACAGTTGACAAGTATGTTGCCGAACTTCGCCGCAAACTTCGCCGTTTAGCCACGATTGGGCAGAAAGGCCCGTTTGCATTCCGGGGGCAGGCAGATTCCAAGTGGAAGTTGGAATCTACGGCAAATCGCCGTCACGATCCACGTCCATCCTGGGAGGAATTCATTACATACAATTGCAAGCTCGTTGCTGATGCCAAAAACGCAAACTATCACCAGAAGGAGAACAAACAACTGAAAGATATAGAGATCCTGGCGGAGCTACGGCACCATTCAGCTGCAACCGCTCTGATTGATTTCACCCGCGATTTTCATGTTGCACTATGGTTTGCCTGCGAGCCGGTAAAAGGGGATTCCCAAGAGGGGGAAAAAGGAGATTCCCAGGAAGGAACAGTTTTCGTCGTCAACACAGACGACGCTTATAAATTTTTACATTTGACTTCACAAGATAAAGAAAAGTCCTTGGAAGAAATTCTTAGATTCCAAACACGCAAAAGCAATGCAACAGGGACGGACAAAGAACAGGCTAACCTCCCCAAGCTGTGGTATTGGGAACCCAGATTTGAGATTAACCATCGCCTGTCTTCTCAAAAGGGAGTGTTCATCTTTGGAAAGGACAACATTCCCTGTCAGGAGGAGATAAAAATTCCGGGAGAAGACAAAGAAGCCATTCGAGAGGAGCTGAGTACCTTGTTTGGCATCAACGAAGAAAGCCTTTTCAATGATCTCCCAGGTTTCGCAACATTAAACGACGTAAACCACACAATACATGCAAAAACCTGGGCTGATTATTTCAGAGC
>RKSG01000035.1 GCA_007570995.1 Nitrospirales bacterium | reverse complement strand
GTTCATTCCGTGTCCGCCAACCTGGCCAGCCGACTCCTGCCTTTTCTGGTGAGTTTGTATGTCTGCAACCGGCTGTTGGGCTTTTCCGGAATGGTGTATGCAATCAACCCGCTATCCACCAACGAGCGAATCACCTTTTTGAGATGACCCGATACGGCCGTATGACCCAGGCCGACCGACAGCTCAGCCCGCGCCATGGGCGCCCGGCGAAGAAGTGACAAAACCCGTCCTTCAAGGTTCTCTGGCCTTGACTCTGGCCCTGACTCTGGCCTCGACTCTGGCCCTGACTCTGGCCTTGACTCTGGCCCTGACTCTGGCCTCGACTCTGGCCTCGACTCTGGCCTCGACTCTGGCCTCGACTCTGGCCTCGACTCTGGCCTCGACTCTGGCCTTGGGAAAGTGGTGGTCACCCACGAATCCGAAACTTCAATCACAGGCTCAGCGACCCCGTGTTCACGACACAAAGCACGAACTCGACGGATGCCGGACCCGATCTTCTCTACCGCCTCCATCCGGTGCAGAATACCGAACAACAGCGGATTACGAGGAATGCTCCGGATACCGAGATGCGCTTCGGTCATACCGGCGGGTAACCCGCCCGGGCTGACGATTTCAAGCCGATCCTCGAAGAGATAAATCTGCACATTGGCAGCCGAGCGATAATCACGATGGGCCAGAGCGTTGACCACTACCTCACGAATGGCCCCTTCCGGCAGTTCCGGCCGCTCCTCCCGTTTGACATGCCTGATGATGTATTCCACCTTGATCCTGGAAAGAATCCAGGCCACCACATCATCAATCATGGAATAGACATCGCGGTGGAACCCGCGCCGGTCCAGGATGCGCACCTTATCGGTGCCCGCAAAAAGAGCACAGGCCACGTCGGCACTGGTACTGAACTTGCGGATGTCACGAGCCAGTAACCAGGCGCCGGCGTGGGTCATGCGGCCACTTTCACCAGTCAGATGCAGATTGCGCAATGCCGTCGCCGGCTCCATCCCAACGGGAATTCTGGCGCGGCGCTGAAACAGTGACCAGTTCGTTTTTGTGAGGTCTCTCGTGAATGAAAACTTATCGCAGACGGTTTCATCGAAGCGGATCAGTCCTTCCTTGTAGAAAAACTCGCGAATCTCCTCACGCGACATCTGCTGACTGCTTGCTCCCTCGCGGATGAAAAACTTGCCGCCGAAAGAATAGGGCTTGCTGTGCTGTGCTGGAACGGTCACGCAGAGCACTTTGCCCACACTGTTGATTTCCACCGCAATGGGCGGCTCGGCACTACGGGCAGTAGACTGCACTTCAGACTTCAAATCGTTGTGCCTGGCAACGCCGCAGATTTCCCCGTCATTGGTCACCCCGATCAGAACCACCCCGCCGGTGGCGTTGGCGAAGGCGCAAAGCTCCCGCCCGAGGTGGGAACCACCGGCACGCTTGAATTCAGTGGTGAAACCCTCGCCGAGGGTGATCAGGTTGGAGAGAGCGGATCGATTCATGGTGCCGTCTCTCGGTTCAATGTTGCCTGGTGGGAGAATGTTGCGGGTGGGGGTGTACTCTGGCAGGTCACTGTTGGCATGATTGCCATCAACGGCTCACACGGGGGGTGACGACCACTGCTCTATCTACCTTGGAACGAGTCGCTAAGGCATCTCTGAAGCATCGGATTCCGCGAGGTCAATGTCCTCAAGGGCTATCTCCCCTTTCTTGCGAACTCCAGCAACGACAACTTCTCGTCCAAACATGGGTTTAACGATGTCACTTACCATGCCGCGTGGCACTGACACCTTATGTGCTTTTCCATCGGAACTGATAAGTCTAATGCAACCCTTTGTTTCATTTCTTGCATCCGCTTCGAGCAACGTGCCGCGAACTTCAATGCGCTGCCCGGTTCCCAATGCCTGGTCTTCAGTATCGACCGCACTGATTTTGTCTCGCGGTGTCGTCAGAGCAATCTTGCGCTCCCTGTTTCTATTGAATGCGGTCAACCCGACCAATGTAATTTTCTTCCCATCCGGGGCTATTGTCCTGGCGAGCGCCACAAAGTTACGAAAATACGCCTCATCGGCAATTTTGTCCCGCAGGGCTCTCATGTCCTGGTTAGCCAGTAAACCAAGACAATCCAGTAAATCTTCAGTAACCACCATCGGGAAGTTCTTCATACCTGGTAAACACAACTGCTGCTCCGTCCCGAACCGAAGGGTAATCGCGAAGCTGGCAGCACGCGGGACAGAAAGATGGAGTGTCATACGTTGATCATGGTTTTGCCCGCGGCCACCGCGATCTCTGAAATCATGACCACCGCAGCGATCTGCGGTGCGATGCATCAACGTCTCGACAGCACGAACGCGCGGGAGGATTTGTTCGCTCGGGGCAACCCCGAGCCCTACGACTGAACCTGCAAGGCTAAGTTGAAATTCACCAGGCTGCAGGACAGCTCCGCGCAACTCAAGGTGGCGCTCAAAGAGCACTTCTTCCAGCAAATCCCGGAGTTCATCCGCGATTTCTGCTGGGGGGTCACCAGATAAGGCACGGGCAATCAAACGCTCCGCTTCGCGGGTTTCTTTGCAAATAAGAGCAAGAGAAGCTGCACTCCGGTGAAGTACTGATCGTGTTAGTTCCAGGTCGTCGCGGTTGGCAACCTCGTTAGCGGCTTGCTTCTCCTTTTCGAACGCCTCGCGATGTAATTCGTCGGCACGTTTGAAATCCCCTTGATGCTGCGCCACGAAGGCAGCCTCAGCAAACTCCATAGCGGTGCGATGTAACCGTGTTACTTCTTTCATCGATCAACAACGTGCGTTTGGGGTGTTCCAAACTCGACGACCACAACCACTGCCGGATGGTTTCCGTCGGACTTCTTTGTCTGCTCCAGTTTCTGGTTTACTCTGCCCGAGATCAGAGCACGCGATCCCTTGCGTATGCCGGACACTTCCAAGCGAGCTTTAGTCTCAAACTTCGCATCCTCATCATCCGGCGAACCGAGCCAATAATCGAAGCCTGTTCCCTTCCTTGACTTTTCAAGAACATGAAGGTGCTTGATTTTGAGGACAACCAGAATGGCAATGCCGTACGCACCGTTTTCCGTAGCATTCTCTTTATCATTCCATGATCGCCGCATCTGGTCATCCACAGCACCCCACCTGATACGGGCATGAGAGCCCCGCGTACCAGCATGAACCCTCATCACGGTAGGGCTCGAATGGCCTTGATCTTCAAGACACACCGAAGCGGCCTGGGCATAGCTCTCGCCCAATGCTGCCGTAATACCGTAAGCACCGCCTTTAAGGTCGTCGAGGTCAAGAGAAAACGTCTTTGCGCTGGATTTAGCCACTTTATGTTACACAATGGATTTGCTCGGAAAGATTATTTGGCTTTTGCCACTACCCGCAAAGCAAGCAGTATGCAATGTAGCACAAGAAACCCGGCCAAGGCGAAGGCTACCATGTGGTGATACACACTCTATATTGTCCCTTCGGGCACACGGGATACCCGCAGGGAGCGGACTCTGGTTATGGATTTCCAACAAATGGTGATCGTCTATGCCGGCCATGTCCAGTTGGCAGTTTGCAAAGACGGGTTTTGTCATACCGTCACAGCCCCGCTCATCAGGCGAGGCAAGAGCAAATCGCGGGCTTTAACCAGTTTGCGGTTTTGCTGCTCTAACAGCAAAACCTGCCGAAGCAGGGAGCCTGCTACATCCTCAAAAACATCAAGTATCCCTTGATGAGATTGCAAAAATACCATGTGGTCGATAGAGGAACTGGCATGAAGAATGGTCGTTCCCTTGGCAAATCTAGCCACAGTAGCCTGAATAGATTCTGATTTAAGCAGCGTGTAAATAAAAGACCAGCCGATGCCGCAATTGTCTTTGGGGACAACTTTGCGGATTCCACTGGAAAAGGCGCCCGTCATCCCAAAGCCGACAAGCCCTGGCGTGCCATCCATGGTGATAGCCACATCTTGAGGCTTCAACATATTCCCCTCGGCAAACGTGGCATCAATAAAAATATTGGATAGGCGGTTTCCAAAGTCGCCGACACGCAGGAAAGGAACTAGCCCTTCATCTGATACCTGCATATAGTTTTTACTGCCCGGTTCCACACCCCGAACGAAATCAACATGAGCACATACCTTTTCCTTTTTCCACCCATCCGGCACGCCGTTGGTGATGGCAACATGCTCATGGCCGGGGAAGCGGAGGTGGACGAACCATTCCTTGTAGAGAAGCCGTGCCGCTTGCTCCAGCAACTGAATCCGTCGCCGGTTGTTCTCGATCAAATCGTCGTAGGCGGAAAGGATATCGCAAATTCTCTGCTGAATCTTGATCGGTGGGCACGGAATCGGTGCTTTTCGAACGATTCCTAAATTCAGGAGGGGGACAGCCCCCCCATTGTTCATGCTTTCAAGCCACCTGACCATCTTTTTTGATGACAGCCAGTAATACACGAAAAGAGGTTTTGCTTTCGTCGGATCGATACGAGCCCTGAGTTGCTTGTTAGAAATGATATAGTATGGGTATCGTTTGCTCTCAGGGATTATTCCCACTTGGCCTATAGAACCTGCGGCTGTAAAAATGATGTCGCCTTCTGTGGCAATGCAATTTGAAAATTCTGCCGCTTTCGAATCCGTGAGAAACACAAAACCTTCGTCTAGAAATTTTTGTTCTCCTTTGGTCAGATTGTTGCCCCTGATGACGGGTACACCCGCATCAACAAAAAACTTCGCGCTGATATTTGATCCAAATGGCCCCGAGACAAACGCGCCTTTTTGTCGCAACACAACATCTTCGAGTTTTAGTTGAACCCAACCTACATCCCCGCTCTTAATTTTTCCTCGTAGGCCTACCATCACGACTGTCCCCCACGATCAACAAGCTGATAATTCTGGTCGATAGTGAGAATTTCCGGCGGGATGGTGTAGTACGTCTTTTCGCTCACACCCCCAACTCCTCAAAATTTTTCCTGATTGTCGCCGCCAGTTTGACCGCCTCGGCGTTGAGGTCTTCCAGTTCCACGTGGATCTCGCGCAGGGTTTCTTCAAAATCAAAGTCCCCGTCCTCTTCTTCGGGAGCGACGCCCACATAGCGGCCGGGAGTCAAACTCCAGTCGCTGGCTTCAATTTCGTCACGGCCCACCAGTTTAACCAGACCCGCCACATCG
>RKSG01000151.1 GCA_007570995.1 Nitrospirales bacterium | reverse complement strand
GGCTTCATCCGCTGCCATTGTTCCCTGGCTTTTTTGAGGACGTCGTCCAGCGGGTCAGGCCCGCCATGACGACCCCACGGATCTCCTGGTTCCCATGCCATGATTTTTTATTGTCTCACGGTTCGGTGATTATGCAATCGGTTCTTGCTGACAGCCGTCGCAGGGATGAAGAGGCGACTTCACATACGGCGAGCGAAGGTGATGCTAACAGAAAACGGGCATGTGGGCAAATACGGGTATCGGTGATGATTATGGTCGAGAAAGGGGAATGAGGTTGGGGGACAGGTGGGCCACATTCTCAAATGGGCGAAGACCGGTGATGGGTTTCCTCTCCCGTTGGGAGAGGGGGATGGGGAGGACTGTCGCGACGACAAGGCCTTCCTGATTCCTGTGCTTGAACATTGAAGTCACTCCGGGTACGATAGGCCCTCTCCGGTCTCTTCTTCACGTTGCCATGCCCAAGCAATCCACCCTGGGGAGACAGGTGATTCGGGAATCCGGCACGGTGCTCCCGGGTGAGTGAGGGACGTTCCTGCCTGCCAACTGATTGATTCGTGCCAACATGTCACGGGAAATATTTTGCAATCCGATAGAGGAGGGTTGATCTGTGGATAGTGAGAGCGCGGTGATCCTGTTTGCGTTGGTGTCCGGCGTCGTGGGCATTGTCTACGGGGTGTATCTGACTTTCTGGGTCCTTCGACAGGATGCCGGTAATGAGGTGATGAAAAACATTGCTGTGGCTATCCAGGAAGGCGCGTCGGCTTATCTGAACCGCCAGTATCGTTCTGTGGGCATGGTGGCCGGGGTGATGTTCCTGGTTTTGTGGCTGGCCGGGATGTGGTCGGAGGCGTTCGGGTTGTTGACGGCCGTGGGGTTTCTTGTGGGAGCTGCGGCATCCGCGACCGCCGGATACGTTGGCATGGTCATTGCGGTGCGCGCGAATGTGCGAACCGCGCAGGCCGCGTCGCAGGGGTTGGACCCGGCACTGAAGGTGGCCTTTAAGGGCGGCGCGGTGACCGGACTTCTGTTGATCGGGTTGGGACTCGTGGCCCTGGCCGGGTTCTATGCTATCGGTTCAGCTGTGGCAGGACAGGAACAGGCTGTCCATGCACTGATCAGCCTTGGGTTTGGTGGCAGCCTCATTTCGGTCTTCGCTCGGGTTGGGGGAGGCATTTACACAAAGGCCGCTGATGTGGGAGCCGATCTCGTCGGAAAGGTCGAAGCCGGTATTCCGGAAGACGATCCGCGAAATCCCGCGGTCATTGCGGACAACGTGGGTGATAATGTCGGTGACTGTGCGGGCATGGCAGCCGACCTGTTTGAGACGTATGTCGTCACCATTGTGGCGGCAATGGTCCTGGCCATGAGTCTGTTCCCCGGGAGCGTGATGCCTGTGCTGTATCCCCTGGCACTTGGGGGGCTGACCGTGTTTGCGACCATTATCGGGATATTTTTTGTGAAGGTTCGTGAGGGCGGGAATATCATGTCGGCCCTGTACAAAGGGTTGTTCGTCAGTGGGGGACTTGCCGCCGTGGCATTCTTGCCGGTGACGACGACGATGATGGAGGGCATGGGGGAGATTTCAGGAATCAGTTATTACATTGCGGCACTGATGGGGCTTGTGGTGACGCTGTCCCTCGTGTTTATCACGGATTATTTCACGGCCACATCGTATGCGCCTGTCAAAGAGGTGGCGAAGGCCAGCGAAACCGGGCATGCGACGAATATCATCGCCGGGTTGGCTGTGGGTATGCAGTCAACTTCGTGGCCGGTGCTCGTGATTGTGGCGGCTATTCTGTCGAGTTTTGCTGTCTGCGGGGGGGCTGAAACCGGACTGTACGGGGTGGCGGTCGCGGCGGTGTCCATGTTGTCGATGGCGGGCATTGTGGTGGCGATTGATGCGTTTGGGCCGGTGACGGATAACGCGGGGGGCATTGCGGAAATGGCGCAGTTGGGTCCGGATATTCGCCGGATCACGGATGGGCTTGATGCCGTTGGCAATACGACGAAGGCCGTCACCAAGGGATATGCCATTGGGTCTGCCGGGTTGGCGGCGTTGGTGTTGTTTGCGGAATATGCGCGTGCCGCCCGGGCCGGCGATTCCAGCTTGAACTTTGATCTGTCCGATCCCTCTATCCTGGTGGGGTTGTTCCTCGGCGGGATGCTGCCGTTTGTGTTCGGGGCGTTGTGCATGAAGGCGGTGGGTCAGGCCGGTGGTCTGGTGGTCGAAGAGGTGCGTCGGCAGTTCCGTGAGATCCCGGGCATTATGGAGGGCACGGGCAAACCGGAATATGGTACCTGTGTTGACATTGTGACGCAGGCCGCTCTGCACAAGATGCTGGTTCCGGGCATCATCCCCGTGCTGGCTCCCATTCTGGTCGGCGTCATCCTGGGCCCGGCGGCTCTGGGCGGCGTGCTGGTGGGCAGTATTGTGACGGGGTTATTTCTGGCGATTACCATGACCAGTGGCGGCGGGGCCTGGGATAATGCCAAGAAATACATCGAGGAACAGGGTCTCAAAGGGACCGAGACCCACAAGGCAGCAGTGACGGGCGATACCGTGGGTGACCCCTTCAAAGATACCGCAGGGCCGGCGATTAACCCGATGATTAAGGTCATTAACATTGTGGCGCTGCTTATTATTTCGTCGATTGTTTAGGATGCTCCGCTGATGGCGCTTTTGGGCCTGGAGATCAGTATGTCGTCAACTGCCAAAAGGAGGTTTGCAATGAAGAAAGCCGTTGATTCGTGTACCCCCCCCCCCCCCATCTCGCTGTTTTGATGTCACCTCTCTTCATGCTCGTTCTGACAACTTCTTGTGCAAGTATCATCAGTGATTCCCAATATCCTGTTACCTTGTCCTCCAATCCTGCAGAGGCGACAGTCACTATACACAACAAGAGCGGACAGGCAATATACAAAGGCAAAACGCCAACGACGTTGACGTTGCCTGCAAGTGATGGATTCTTTTCAGGGGAAAGGTACACCGTCAAACTTGAGAAAGACGGCTATTCCCCACAGGTCCTGACCATAGACTCCGAACTTGACGGATGGTATGTGGCAAATATTCTCTTTGGAGGGGTGTTGGGCTTGCTCATTATAGATCCTGCGACGGGAGCGATGTGGAAACTCCCCGAGTCGAAGGTGGCAAACCTCTCAGAAGAAACGGCATCGGTGATTATTCGCGGTCAGAGCAGGGAATTGAGAATCGTATTTGCCGATGACCTGAACCGTGATGCCATGCTATCCGACATGAAGCCATGACAGGTCGCCCACAAACATTCCATGTTCTCACCGGGTTCATCCTGGGCCTTTTCCCGTTGTTAGCTGTGTGGGCAGGTCATGCGTACTGGCGGCAGAAGACGGATAAGCGGTAATCGGGTCCGTCTGGTCATTGCGTTTCGTTGTGGATTTTGTCCTGGGACACCACAGGCCTCGAGAGCACCGTTCGTCCATTCCGTGAAAGTGAGTGTGTGACGGGCGGTGCCGGAGGACAGCCTGCTGTGGGAATGTGGCGATGTAAAGCGACCGAATCCACAAATCTCAGGGGCGTCCACGTGGGATTCTCTTGACCACTATAAGGGGCTGGTCTATCCTGTCCTTCATCGGTGGGAGCGTCGCTGTCGCTCCTTGCGAACAGGGAGGTGCGGGCCATGGAAAAGCAGGAACGGAAGCCCGAAACAACGAAAAGGCCTCCGGGCCGTGACGACCAGGATGTGAAGCCCAATCCGCAGGTCCTCAAAACCGGCAGGAAACTGCAAGAAGATACGGATGCACTGGTTGATGAGATTGACGAGATTCTGGAAGAGAATGCCGCCGAGTTTGTCAGGAACTATGTGCAGAAGGGGGGAGAATAACCTCTCTTCTTTTCTTGTTCGCTTCCGTTGTGTGTTCTGTCCGTGCCTGCCTTCCCGTTGAGTCTCCCGGGAACAAACCCGCCGGGTCTCGCGGATTCACGTCCGGCCCTCTGGTTTGACACGTTTCCTCTTGCTTCCTGTGCGGGCTTCCTGTTCGGTGCTCTCTACCACATGCCGTTCTGAGTTAGACGATGATCCCAAGGCATAAACACTGGGTTGTCCAGTCAAGTGATCAGCGGCAGGTTGAGGCGTTGGCTCACACCCTGTCCCTCTCCCCTATTACGGCTACGGTGTTATGCCGACGAGGCCTTGTCGATCCCGGTCAGGCCAGGGACTGGCTCTCGCCCTCCCCGGGCACAACCCATGATCCGTTTGCCCTGCCTGATATGGAACGGGCCATTGATCGTCTGCATCTGGCCATCCGGCGAGGGGAACGGATCTGTTTGTACGGAGATTATGACGTTGACGGCATGGCGGCTACCAGCCTGCACCTCCTGTTCTGGAGAAGTGTCGGTGCCCAGGCTGAAGTCTATATTCCTCACCGCCAGGAAGAAGGGTATGGCCTCCATGAAGCGGCGATTCGCACCCTGGCCGGGAAGGGGGTGTCCCTGTTGCTCACAGCGGATTGTGGCACCACCTCACACCGGGAAATTGCCGTGGCGCGTGGTTTGGGCCTTGATGTCATCGTCACCGACCATCATCAGTTGCAGTCACACGGGCCGGAGGCACTGGCATTGATCAATCCGTATCGTCCGGATTCCACCTATCCCTTCCGGGGGCTGTGTTCCGGAGGCCTGGCCTACAAGGTTGTCGAGGCCTACGCACATAAGTACGGGGCTGCAGGAGTGCCCGTCGAGTCCTTTCGGGATCTGGTGGCGTTGTCGTCCATTGCCGACCTGGTACCGCTTCGAGATGAAAACCGTGTTCTGGTGAAGGATGGGTTGATGCAGGTGTCGCAGGGGACACGGTGTGGCCTTCGTGTGCTGACGCAATCGTTGGGCCTGACCGGTGACTGTTCGGCAGGTGCCGTGGGGTTTCAGATTGCCCCGCGTCTCAATGCGGCGGGACGATTGGCCCATGCCGGTCTTGGCGTGCAATTGCTCACCACGGACTCCGAACCCAGGGCGTTGCGCCTTGTGCAGACCATGGAGCAGTTGAACCGCCAGCGCAGACAGATTGAACAGGAGACCGCCCGAGAAGCGGTGCGGCAGGTCGAGGCCGGTGAATCGTCATCCGCCCCCTGGTCAAGCCCCCCCTCCGTCATTCCTGCGAAAGCAGGAATCCAGGGGGGTGCAGGGGGGGCGCCAGGGGCATGCA
>RKSG01000172.1 GCA_007570995.1 Nitrospirales bacterium | reverse complement strand
GCATTCGAAAGGAAATCAAAGCCCTGTGCGCCCGTTTCCCGGCATTCCCGGCTTCGTAACGCGCCGCAAGCAATCGCAGCGCGATTGCTCTCCCACGTCAATCACCAGGTCATGCCCCGTTGTCACCTGGTTTCGGTGCGAGGTCCCGTCCGTCCCCTGGTCGTGCCCCCCCCTCCGTCATTCCCGCAGTGTGTTGAGCGGGAATCCAGGGGGGGGGCGTGCCAGGGGCATGCATTCCTGCGGACGCAGGAATCCAGTGTGATGCGATGTCCCTTCTGTAATCAGACCGAGGATAGGGTTGTGGATTCTCGCACGGCCCGGGAAGGCGAAGCCATTCGCCGTCGCCGGGAATGTCTGAGATGCAACCGTCGCTTCACGACCTACGAACGCGTTGAAGAAACACTGCCCATGATCGTCAAAAAAGACGGCCGGCGTGAGACACTTGACCGCACCAAAATCATGGCCGGCCTGCAAAAGGCCTGTGAAAAACGGCCCATCAGCAGCGACGTTCTTAACGCCGCCGTGGATCACATCGAAAAATTCCTCCAGGATCGCGGTGAATCGGAGATTCCCGCGCGAGTGATTGGCGAGGAAGTGATGAAGGAGCTCCACGCGTTGGACCAGGTCGCCTACGTTCGTTTTGCGTCCGTGTACCGCGAGTTCAAAGATATCGATCAATTCATGGATACGATTGCGTCCCTTGTGCAGGATCGGGAGAAACGCTGATGGCTTCGCTCGTTGCCGCTCCCCGGCTGTCCGCCTCCGGCACACATCGCAAACCCGCGCGTCGGCGGTCGGCACGCATCACGCACATGGCGATTCTTGGAGGCGGACGCGGAGGTAAGGCACTATTGAAAATTTTTGCGCAGGATCCACTGGTTCGTATTGTGGGACTGGCCGAGATCAAGTCACGGACACTCGGCACCAGACTGGCCAAACAGTTGGGTGTGCCTGTCACGCATGACTACCGCGAAATTCTGCGCATGAAGGACGCCGACCTGATCATCGACGTCACGGGCAATCCTGATGTCTGGAAGACACTGCAAAACATTCGCAAGCCGAGTGCAGCCATTATCGGAGGGGCAAGCGCGAAGTTCATGTGGCGCTTGATTGATGCGCAGATTCGGGCCACAACGGAAATGGCTCGTACTCTCGCGCGGTATCAGTCCCTGTTTCGGCGGTACGTGAAGGAAGAAGCTGAAAGCGCGGTGGATGAAGAGCGGACCCGTATCGCCTGTGAAATTCACGACGGGTTGGTCCAGACGCTGGTTGGCGTGAATTTCAAAATGGAACGGTGCGAGCACATGATTCGGAAAGAACCAGCCCATTGTGTTGACCTGCTCCATGACGTGAAAAATCTGCTCAAGCACGGCATTCAGGAAGCGAGACAGGTGGTGTTCAACCTGCGCCCCGGCCAGTATGATCAGCTGGATTTACTGTCGGCGCTGTCCAATTATCTGGAGGCCTACAAAAAACAACACCGCGTCCACGTGGACTTTTCCCATACGGGCAACGCGGCACGCCTGCATCCCAAGACGAAGGTGTTTGTATTCCGCATCATTCAGGAGGCCCTGCAGAATTCGGCCAAACATGCCAGGGCATCGGCAGTCTCTGTGCAATTGACCATCGACCATGATACCCTCTCCGGTGTCATCAGGGATGATGGCATCGGCTTCGATGTGCAGGCGGTGTCCCGGAATCCCGATAAGTGGGATCACTTCGGGTTGCGGGGCATCAAAGAGCGAGTCAGGTTGCTGGGCGGTGCCGTCTCGTGGCAATCCCCCGGAGGCACGGGGACGGCCGTCACGGTTCAGATCCCATTGGGCGGAAAGGAACGCTCCCGAAATGGCAAAAACCATTAAAGTCGTGCTGGCAGATGACCACCGTGTCGTGCGTGAGGGACTCGCCGCTATTCTCGAACCGCAGGAAGAAATCGAAATCGTGGGAGAGGCCAGGGATGGCGGGGAAGCCGTCGAAAAAGCCCGGCAATTGCTTCCCGACGTGATTATGATGGATGTGAGCATGCCGGGGATGTCGGGGGTGGAAGCCACACGGATTATCAAGCGGGAAATGCCGCACATCGGCATTATCGCGCTCACCATGTATGAGGACCATCAGTATATTTTCGATCTGGTCCGGGCCGGCGCCACGGGCTATCTGATTAAGGATTCGGACTCCACAGAGATCATCGCCGCCATTCGTGCCATTTCCAGAGGCGAATCGTTGATCCATCCGTCGGTGGCCAGCAAAATTCTGGCCGAATTTTCATTGCTGGCTGAAGGGAAAGGGAAAAAGAAGTCGTTGCTGGAACATGACCTGACGGAGCGGGAAATTACGGTGCTGCGTCTGGTGGCCGATGGCAAGACCAACAAAGAAATCGCCAATGTGCTGGATCTCAGCGAGAAGACCGTGAAAAATCACGTTCGGAACATCTTCCATAAACTTCACGTCTATGATCGGACGCAAGCCGCGATTTTAGCGATCCGGAAAGGCATTATTGAACTCGACCCTCATCCCTGACCGCCGTTCTTCCTTCAGGCTCCCCCACTTGCCTGCCGTATGACCTCTCGCCGGAGCCAGGTTGCGGGTCGTTTCCCGTTAGTGTTACCATCTTCCTCTGAAATTCACGGAGCGAAGCGCTATGGCAAATGTCACGTTGCTGGTCTCGTCGACATGCTCGGCATGTCCTTCGGCCAAGAATTTGTGGAAACAGTTGCGGGTGAAACACAGCTTCAGTTACCGGGAAATTGACATTGCGACGGTCGATGGTCAGGAACTGGCCGATCGTCACTCGGTTCGAGCCGTTCCCGCCACGATTATCAATGGTCGCCTCACCTTTGTTGGCGTCCCGTCGCGGCAAAGTGCTGAAAAGGCGTTGGCTCAACGTCGTGCGTGACCCGCGCACCGCACCCTCACCATGAATCCGGCTCTTCCTTTCGGGATGGATGAAGAGGACCTGGAGTTTGAGTTGCCTGTCCTGCGTCCTGTCCAATCGGCTCCTCCCCCAGACTGTCCATTCTGTGGAGAACCCATGACATTTATTGATGCGGAATGGGGCTGTGCGGACTGCAACGGGGAGTCAATCGGGCCTGAAACAGGGTAGGAACCGGATTTACTGCACAAAGGAAATGAACATGGCACTGAAACACTGGAGAATCGGCCTCATCATCGCCTGCCTCGGCGCCATCGGGGCATGCGGCGGACTTGGGAACGTACAAGACTCGGCGTTGAATCCCCCTGGTACTGCTGACCCCGAGGCAGTATCGTCCATGAAAAACGGTAACCAGGCATATGCAGACGGTCGGTGGGCCGAGGCCAGAGAGCATTACGAACAAGCCATACGGGTCCAACCGGAACTGGCGGAGGCACATTACAATCTGGCGTTGACCCTGGATCAACTGGGCAACGAGACCGACGCCGACGAACACTACACCCAGGCCGCGAACCTCGCCCCCGGGCATTCGGTGATCTGGAATTCACGTAAATTCCGGCGTTACGGCGACGTCACGGTCGACAAAAAAGGAGGCTCCGTCCCTTCGTTACCGGGGCTTGGCGGCCTTGGCGGCAGCGGCAGTGGCGGCCGGTAGCACGGCACCAACAACGGTGTCCACATTATTCCCGTCCGGCCTGTAAGCTCGCCCGCGCGACCAGCAATCGCAGCGCGATTGCTCCACCGGGGTTCTTATGCACACAGTGTGGCCTGTCTCTCACTACACCCCGGGGCCACGTTCATGACTGCTCTCCATTTCCCCGCCACGCCCATTCGCGCCAGCCACGCACCAGTGGAAAGTACAGGCCAAGGCGAATCGGCGCGTCGGTCATGCACGACATCAGGCTCGCATAGCCATCGAGTTGAGAGCGGTAGCGCCTCTGCTCGTTGTCGAGGAAGCCTTCCAGGTCGGGGCCACGGTGGCCGCCTGCCTTGTAGTCGATGATCCAGCGCACACCATCCCCATCGGTCATGGTACGATCCGGTACCAGATTGCGCACCAGGCGGCCGTTGATGATACCGCTGAGGGCGTATTCATTACGCACCTCCCGATGGGTGTCATCAAGAATCCAGCGTCCTCGCGGATCATCGAGGCTGGAACACAATGCCGTTTCAATACTGTCGATCACCCGCGCACGTGTTGCCCGCTCAAGCCCCCATACCTTCAGTTCGGCAGCCCATGCCGCGCGACATCCCCGCACCCGTTTCGCATCCCAGTGGTGCAAGCCCTGCTCCGCAATCAGGCATAACATCCTGTGTACGATGATGCCGGTCAGTCGTGCGGGCTGACCGGCCCAGTCAAACGTCGGCACCGTGTCGCTGAGATCGGACACCTCATCAAGATCCGGCTGCAACGGGATCGCCTCCGACGGCGACGGCAGTTGCCAGCCGTCCGGTACCCGTCGCAGGTACGTTTGCGCATCCTGCTCGGTCCGACCTGCCGGGGATGTTGCCGCAACCTCGTCCTCCCGTGTGCTCTTCAGCACGGCGGAGAAGTCGTCTCCACAGGATTGCCAGATATGGGACAACAAGGCTCCGACGGGCGGAGGTTTCAACACGTCGCGTTTTTCTTTTTCGGTCTTCACGGTTGCAAACAGATGCAGACGATGCTTTGCCCGAGTGCAGGCCACGTACAACAACCGCGCATCTTCCAACCGTTGCTTGTTCTTGAGAAACGTCCGCAGGTATTCGTACATCGCGCCCTTGTCGCCGGTCATGCTCCCGTCGTCTTTGTTGTGTTCCGGTACATGCAACGGCGCAATCAGCAGCCTCATCCTCTTCTCGGCTGCGGACTGGTGATTGTTCCACAACATCAATTTTTTCTCGTCGGATTTGGTGGTGCGCGCCAGGCCCGGTATCAGCACCACATCAAACTCCAACCCTTTGGCACCATGCATGCTCATCACCTGTACCGGATTGGACGGGGCATCGACCGCATCGGCACCACTTCCCGCAACCGAGCGCACTTCCCGGAGAGACTCATACAGTTCCCGATAATCGCGCAACCCGCTTGACTCACACAGCTGGCGCAACTGATCGAAGTACAGACGCGCATCGGGCCAGTCCTCCTTCGTCGTCAGGGCCGCACCGCCAAGGTGCAACCAGGTGTTCTCAATCCAGCGCGCCGGCACCAGGCGACCACGGTTCGCCAGCGCCTGCTCCAGCACCGGCACGATACGCGCCACACGCTCCTGTGCCGTGCACGACAGACCCATGCACACAGCCGGGTCATGCAGACGCTCCCACAGGTTGCCATCGGAGGCAGACAGCAATTCCAGATCCCGCAATTCCAGACCACACCACGGTGCCCTTAACACCGCCAGCCAGGCCGTGCGGTCGGACGGATGCAGGAGTGCACAGGTCAGAGCCAGCAGATCCCGCACCAGCGGGCGTTCCACCAGCGGCTCCAACCCAACTTTCTGATAAGGCACCCCCACCGCCTTGAGCGCACGCAGGATCGCCGGGAGATGAAGGCGAGCACGTGCCAGAATCGCGATGGTGGCGTGACCATCTCTGTCACGTTCGGCATGCGCGATGGCGGCCAATGCCGAGGCTTCGTCCTGCCTGTCCTGATCATGATACGCATGAAGGAACACGCCGGCATCGGCATCACCGTCACGGGACGCTGTCGACGCCGAAAACTCAACGGCACCGGTCAGTTCATCGCTGCTCGGAGGCATCGCCTTTCCAAACACCCGGTTGACCCATTCGACCAACGGTTGTTGCGAGCGGAAATTTGCGGTCAGCGTCAACGACTCCGGCTTGAATTGTCCGATGCCGGACTGCACGGTACGCAGGTAGATCCCCACATCGGCACGGCGGAATGCATAGATGGACTGCATCGGATCGCCGACCAGAAACAGCGTTCGATTGTCTGATCCATCCCAGCCCGCGGTCAGCAATTCGAGCAGATCCATCTGTGCTTGCGATGTATCCTGAAATTCATCAACGAGAATGTGCTGTATTTTGTAGTCCAGTACCAGCGCAAGGTCGGTTGGGTCATCCACCGTACCGAGCGCGTCGCGGGCACTGTTGGAGAGCGCGATGAAATCGCAACGCCCGGAGGCACCGATGTCGAGGTTGAGCTGCGCCGCAGCCTGTTTCAACAACGTTAACAACGCGCCCAGGATCTCCCACTGCTTATCGTCGTAACGCGGTTGCGGCAAACAGCGAACCGCATGCAGGTCCTCCACCCATGAACCTGGACCGCCGTCCAGCGCAGTCTCACCACACAAGCCGTCAAGCAAATCAACCATACGCTGTTTGACCGCCTTGTCCTCCACGCTGCCTGACGGGAAGCCGACCCTCTTCGTCACTCCCCTGCCCTTCCGCAATGTTCCGTTCTCGGTCAGCAACAATTGCGCGAGGCCACACCACTGCGGCAGTGCATCGGGACTGGCCAACGGCAGGTCGTTCAGGTCACGACAGGTCACGATCGGCGAATCCGATCCTTCGTCATGCAACCTGGTTGCGGCCGCAATCGCGCAGGCTACGATCTCGGCGGCACGTGCGGCATTCTCGGAAATGGCACCGCGCACTCGCTTCAGATCGTGAGTCACCACCTCATCCCAGGCCCGTTCGAGTGTCCCGCGCTCCCTGGCGTCATGCTGCACAGTCAACCACAACCACTGGTCACGGGAGCCAAGCATCTCCACGATCAAACTCTGTAAACGATCATGGTTGTTGTCGAGATGGTCGAGCATGCTGCGCGCGGCCCGTGCCGCCGGTTCATCGCCATCGTCCATGCAGGCAATCGCTTCATCCGCCGCCCTGCGGTACATGACCCCGGGATAATCTTCGATCGCGGGCGCTGCGCCGAATCCCGAAGCCTGCGGCATCTGCCGCACCAGCCGACTGCACATTGCATCTATGGTATGGAACTGCAGACGCGCCGGGTTGTCCAGCAGATTCCAGTTAGACTTGCGCGCATGGACCAGGGCCTCACAGGCCAACTGATGATACATCGTCGTATCCCCGTCCGATGTTCCCTCTTCCGCACACCGCAACGCAGCCAGCACCCGGTTGCGCATCTCGCCGGCTGCCTTGCGGGTGAACGTCATGCACAGAATCTCTTCGGGTTTCTCGACTCGCGTCAGTAATTTCAGGTAACGCTGGATCAGCAAGGTGGTTTTGCCGGAGCCGGCCGGAGCACGCACGATGAATGACCGATGGGGATCCGTCGCGTCACCCCGCACCTTCGCATCACCCGGGGAACGCACGACACGGTTGTGACCGGGATCGTCACCCATCGTCCTGCCCTCTTTCGTCGGTATCGTCCCTGCCGGATTCGTTCAACACATCCCGCTCATCAATCCGGCACAATGCCTGCTGGTCACAATAATTGCAGGCTTGCGGCTGTGGGGCTACCTTCGCCTCACCCTTGGCAACAGCATGCGCGAGGTTTTTGAGCACCCCATCCCATTGCACAACCAGATCCGCCCAGGTGGCAATACCGTTACCCCTGGCGGCTCTGGACTTCGACACCGGACTCAGCCCGATAGTACCCGCGATGGTCTCGTCGCACACGCCTTTGAGGTAACTCTGCTCGTCCTCACCCCGGCGCACCCTGGCAAACGCGACGCCGGCAACCTGGTCGCCCAGCAACGCCCGGTACAATGGCAACTGTGGCTCCTTCGGATACTCCCCAAACCACGAAGCCGGTTCTGCGATACCGGTTTTGTAATCAATCAGGACATGGTGGCCACCGGCGATTTCATCGATGCGATCAACACGCACGCGCACCCGCAAGCTGTGAAAGTCCTGTTCCAGCTTCTTTTCGCGCTCGACCACCGTGAACGGTGGACGTTCAATCTCGAACGAGAGATGGGCCTGCAACAACTTGAACAACCGCTGGTGTTGCAACGCACGGGCCATGCGACTCATCACTCCTGGGTTGAGCCATTGATAGCGGTCCAGTTCGGCCTTGATCGCGGCATCAATTTGCTCTTTCAAAATATCCGGCGTGGCCACCACATCCTTGAGGGCATCCTGCGTCTTCCAGTCACCCCACAGACGTTCAAGGATCACGTGCACCATTGACCCGTGATCCAGGGCGTTGAGCGCGACACGGGCCTGTTGGACGGTCTGACTGCCCAGACGATGCACGGCAAAGGCGCGGAATGGGCACGCGGCCTGATCGCTGAACAATCCGGCCCCGCCATGGACATGCGCGCCACCACCGGCCAGCACCGGACCACGGTCATCGCTCACCCGCTCCAGCATGTCCCGAGCATCGCCGATCGCATCCGGCCAGCGCATGACCTCGCCCGGCAACTCGTCCGCCACAGCACAGGGAATCGTTCGAATCAGGGAACTGGCCCGAGCTTCGCGGTCCTCATCGTTTTCCCGGAGACTGACCTGGAATTCCCCGTCGTCATCTTTCTTCGGGTAACTGAACACCACTTCAGGTGCCGCCGTTTTCAATCGCGCAATGATGTCACGCGCGCGTTTGAGCGACACATCCCACGACGCTTCCGGCATCCCCAGGCGACGTTGCTCGTCAACAGGCAGGAAGGGAAGCGGCACCGGTGGCGACGGCCAGGCATCATCGGTCACCCCGGTGACCCACAGCGCGTCGAAATCCAAGCCGACCGATTCCCCGACTCCAAGCAGTTGCACCGGTGCCGATAGGGCTTTGGGATTAAAGACCCGGCTCGACGCAATCTGCCTGACAAACAACCACGCCCGGCGCGCACTGCAGGCACGCTCCAGCAGGCTCAGCGAGGCAAGCCGCTCCAGGACCTCGGTCCAGGCTGTCAACGCTTGATGTTCGTGACTGTCGAGAACGCGTTCGCCGGGCCATCCGGCAATTGTCAGCCACTCACTGAAGATGACGCCCCACTTCGCCGGCGATTGGGGGGTATCCAGCGCGGTCGAGGCCGCAAGCAGTTTGTGCAACACGTCACCGAGTGTCGGCGGGATGTGTTTCTTGATCCGTGACAGGTCCAGAGCCAAGCGCAACAAAGCGGGTGTCACACTCGCCGACACGGTCTGACGCAGTTCGAGATCGAAACGACCGCGTGCGTCCCATTCCGCCTCGGTGCCTTTGATGAACGGCGAACGCACCGAGCGACTGAAGGTCTCGAAGTCTGCTCTGCCACTCAACCATTCGAGCCATTCAAGCGCAGCGGCGATCATTGGATGTTCTGCCAGCGGGGTCCCCAGCGACAGATGGAACAGCCGTGCCGTCTGCACCTGGTCGAGGCCTGGATCAAAACCGCCGAGGACCTGCTCGAAGATACGCGCGACCTGGTCACGACACCCCTCAAGATTGCTGATGACCACGCCGAGGTTCGGCGGGCCAGCACCGGTATCGACGCTGGCGAGTAATTTCTGCCGGCACCACGAGGCCGCTCGGAGGAGTTCGTCCTCGGGATCGCTGGCCTGGCATCGTAACGCCCGGCCGCCGACATCGGGCACCGCCATTGGCACAATCCGCACGCCGAGGCCGACCAGTGCTGTGAACAGTTTTTCCTGCAACGGCGGATGAGCTGTAAACCCGGCGACGATGAGGGTCTCGGGCAACGCCGGTGCGCGCGCGCGCAACGCGCCGAGACGGGCAAGCAGGCGAGTACCAAGCACAGCGCGATCAAGGCAATGGTGCTTCCTGCACCGTTGTTCGAATGCCTCCTGCCAGCGCAGAAAGGCCCGGGCATCGTCGCTGATTGCATCACGCGACATGTCCTGCATGCACCATGCGTGGAAGGCAGCATGGGCATGGCACGCGGCGCGCGCCGCTGAGCCGTGTTGCCACAACTGCACATTGATGGTCTTCGTCCGTTCCAGGTCGTCGTGGATCAGCTGCTCCCACAATGCCCGTTCCTGAGTCTCGTTCAACAAGACCGGTGACCCCTCACCCTCCAAAGCGCGGATGGTGCGCTCCAGCCATCCGCCCCAGGTCAGCACGTCGGGGCTGGCCCAGGCTCGGCCCCCCTTTGCCTGCTGACCATGCGCGTAACGTTCTTCAAGGTGACGCGCGAGTCGACGGGTGGCGGTGACGGCAGTGGCTCCCTGCTCAAGCCATCCGAGGCAACGATCCATCGAGCTGGTAGCCATCGTCGTCAAGGTGGCGTCCTCACGTGTTTGGCCGCCGGAAGGCTTGTTCGGCATGTCACCATAAGCATCACGAGACCCAGAAGAATCATGGGAATGCTTAAGAGTTGCCCCATGGTCAAGGGACCCAGCACAAACCCCAGATGGGCATCCGGTTCTCGAAACAATTCGACCACACTCCGAACGATGCCGTACCCCGCGACAAAACTCCAGAATACTGTACCGGGTGGCCTGGGTGTTCTCGCAATCGCCCACAGCACAGTGAACAGGACCACCCCTTCCAGTGCCATTTCATATAACTGCGATGGATGACGGCAAGCCTCCCCGCCACGGGGGAACACCATGCACCACTCGACATCCGTGGGACGACCGTATAACTCGCCGTTGATAAAATTCCCCAGCCGCCCCAGGCCAAGCCCGATTGGCACCGCCTGGGCAGCCAGGTCCGCAATGGGATAGACGGGGAATCCCTTTTTATAACAGAACAGACAAAGGGCCAGGCAGGTGCCGATTAACCCTCCATGAAAGGACATGCCACCTTCCCACACAGCCAGAATTTTGACGGGATGTTGCAGATAATAGGCGCTATTGTAAAAGAGCGTGTAGCCCAGACGCCCCCCCAGAAACACGCCCAGGGCAGCGTACAGTATCAGGTCGGACAAATGGACAGGGCTTAAGGGGATATGTCGTGCTGCGGCCCGACGTTTGATCAGAACATACGCCGACAGCAGGCCCAACACATACATCAGCCCGTACCAGCGAAATTGCAAAGGCCCCAAACGAAAAAAGACCGGATCAATCACAGGGAAGGGCACGGCAAACAGAACAGAAGAGGTCAGAGGAGTCAAAACCGGTATCCTGTCGAAGCAGCCGGACGAAACCGTGATGGGCAATGGGACGCGGTGTGATGCATCATAAATGAGGCATCGCCGGTTTTTCAAGGCAAGCAGCGGCTTTCCTCATGTCCCCATGGATGCCGGTGCGCACCAGTAGCACGGCAATACCGGTGAACATTTGCTTGGCCGATTTGTAACGGAGTAGAGTCTGGGCCATCATCTCCACCGTGACCGGACACAGAAAGGACCGACACATGAGCGACGAAGCGACGACTCAGGCGAACCCGGGCGGCCCCGACGCCAAAGAAACCCTGTTGCCCGGCGTCAAACGGATTATTGCGGTGGCGAGCGGGAAAGGGGGCGTTGGAAAATCCACAGTGTCAGCTAACCTGGCTGTGGCATTGGCGCAGACCGGCGAGAAGGTTGGCCTCATGGATGCGGATATTTACGGCCCCAATATCCCCATGATGATGGGGGTACCCGCACCACCGGGAAAAGAGGGCCACAAAATCAAGCCGGCTGAGGCTCATGGCGTGAAAATCATCTCCATGGGCTTTTTTGTGCCGGAAGACACCGCCGTCGTGTGGCGGGGGCCGATGGTCCATACCGCCATTCAGCAGTTCTTTCGTGATGTGTGGTGGGGAGAACTGGATTACCTGTTGATTGATCTGCCCCCGGGAACGGGTGATGCCCAGTTGAGTGTCTCCCAGATTGTCCCGCTGACCGGTGTCGTCACGGTGACCACACCGCAGGAGGTGGCCTTGTTTGACGTGCGCAAGGGCATCATGATGTTTAAGAAAGTGAATGTCCCGCTGTTGGGCATTATTGAAAACATGAGTTTCTTTGTCTGCGGCCATTGCGGAGAGCGAACCGATATTTTCTCGTCTGCGGGCGGCGAGCGCGCTGCTCAAACGTTCGACGTGCCCTTCCTCGGGCGTATTCCCCTGGACCCCGCGATTCGCGAGGGCGGCGACGCCGGCACCCCGCTTGTTGTGGCCGCTCCGGAGTCTCCGCAAACCCAGGCGTTTCGGGCAGTGGCGGAAGCCTTGAAAAAACGTGTGAGTGATGACACGAGCCACACCAGCAGTTCAACCTTGAGTGACATGGTGAAGAAGTTCAAAGAGCCCATGGGGCACACGTAGGCACAGGGAGTCAACGGAAGGCTATAAGGTCGTTTTTGTTGGAAACAGCCCCTATCCCAGTTAGTCACCAGACATGCTGCCTGAGTGTGTTCTGCTGGACCGGCTTGGGATACGTTGGATACAAGGTCGTACGTTCCCTGTCAGGCCCACAACCGGGTACCTCAGGGGAGCACACAATGAAAAACCTGAACATACCGACGCTGGCTACTCAGGGTGTGTCAAGGTTACGGGAACAGGAAAGCACTCCAGTTGATGCGGAAAACCATGTCGAAGAGCTTAGATTGCAGTGCAACGCACAACCGTGAACAATGTGGATACTGACAAACCCTATAAAGACTTTACGGCTCGACTGAAACTATTGATTCAAAAGCATCCCGAACTGATTACGACCACACTCAGCAACATTTTTACCATGCGACTGATAGGAAATAAGACGCATGGTGATCTTGCAGAGATTGCAGTGGTTGAGTTCATCAATCAGTATATGTATGACTTTCGCTCCACCCACGTCGGCAAGGATCTGTACAGAGCGAAGTCGCAGGAAGAAGACATCAACGTTATCAATGAGATTACAAACTCTGAGTTTTCCATTAGTCTGAAAGCCTACGGTGATGGGCCTCTTCAGTTATCCACTGACAAAAATTTCCGCATGTTTCCGCGTCTTGAGCAGGAGGGTAGCCGCATCACCGACAGAGCGACTATCCAACGTGTGCTGCATGATCCCGCATTCTCGGAGTTTCAAAATATCAATGTGCTGCCACTTGTCTACGATGAGAAAAAACAGAGGTGTAACATTCTTGTTTTCAACTATGAACGGGCCATCAATGACACAAGGTGTATTTCAAAAGATGAGAGTGGCAGAGGCCGAAAGTATCCACGGTACCGGTTTTCTGGTCCCTCTAACGCATACATCTGCGAGGTACGATACGGTGATGCCTCTGCCAATGCCTTGCAACGAGGACTGTGGACACATACAAAAAACGGGTTAGCCTATTTTGACAGCATAACGAACGGGTGGATTGATTACTCTCACAATCACATACTCGTGCAACTCTTTTCTCATGCACTGGTTTCTTCCGAGCCCGCTCATAGAATGGCTCTTGAGAACCTTAAAGAAGGTATTGCAGAACTGAAACAGCGATCAGGATTGAAGGGCTGATGCAGACACTCCCGTTGTTTGATGATCTTGCAGTGCATGTCTTTCCGACTGAAGGGATCAAATACGCGGGGTCTAAACTAAAGTTGATCCCGCAGATACTCCGGCTTGCCAAACGAGTCAATGCACACACCATCCTGGATGGATTTTCTGGAACAACACGTGTATCGCAGGCGTTGGCACAATCCGGGTACAAGGTCATCTGCAACGATGTTGCCGTATGGTCAAAAATTTTCGGCACGTGCTACCTTTTGAACAAGAAGCGACCTCAGGAATACCGATCACTGATCGACCATCTCAACAGCGTCAGTCCCATTGATGGCTGGTTTACGGAACACTACGGAGGCGAACCCAATGGAGGCTGTGCATCGCAACAGGATGGTCCAAAGAAACCCTGGCAGCGTCATAACACCAGAAAACTTGACGCTATTCGTGAAGAGATAGAGATACTCAAACTTGATCCAGTTGATAAGACAGTGGCCTTGACAAGTCTCATTCTGGCACTGGATCAGGTGGACAGTAGCCTTGGACATTACGCTTCATATCTTAAACACTGGTCGCCGCGTTCGTACAAGGATATCATGCTTAAGGTACCGAAAACGTTCATTTCTCCACATGAGAATCAAGTGTCACAACGCGATATATTTGATCTGGTTCCCACTGTGAAAGTTGATCTTGCATACTTTGATCCACCTTATGGGTCCAATAATGAAAAAATGCCTCCGTCACGGGTACGTTATGCATCGTACTACCATGTATGGACGAGCATATGCCTCTTTGATAAACCACGCCTTTTCGGCAAAGCCAATCGTCGTACCGATGCATCGGACAAAATGACGGCCTCAATATTCGAGGAGTTCAGGAGCACCCCCGATGGTCGCTCTATTGCCGTTGCAGCAATCGAGAGACTTATCCAGGAGACTCAAGCAAGGTGGATCATCCTGTCATACAGTACAGGGGGACGGGCAACAACTGAAGACTTGCACGAAGTTTTGCAAAAGAACGGCAATCTTTTAGAGATAGTGGAAACAGATTACAAAAAAAATGTGATGGCAAGCATGAAATGGACTCACGAATGGTTGAGAGACACCGAACAGCCCCATCGAGAGTTTCTATTCCTACTTGAGAAATAATCAGTCCCACAAATCACTCGGAGAGATGGGTGTGACCCTCCCCGGTACGCCTTGTGAGAGACATTCAACCAGCATGCAAGCACTTCGCAACCGCTTGGCCACCATTCCTGAAAACCGGGGCCCTGCTCTACCACTGAGAGGTTGTGCATTCTCATTACCGCAAATCAACTGCTTTGAGGAGGATACCGATGGCTGAAAAAACCAAAGTCGCACAGACGGATGCTTTGCCACCCGGTCAGGGCATGGTCGCCGATGTCAACGGCCAGGAAATTGCTGTGTTTAACGTCAACGGAACGTTCTACGCCCTTCATAACACCTGCGTGCATCGCGGTGGCCCGCTGGGGGAAGGCGACCTGGATGGTGAAGTCGTCACCTGCCCCTGGCACAACTGGCAATTTAATGTGACGACCGGTGCCTGTATCAATAATCCTTCCGCATGTGTAGCGACATATCCTGTGGTGGTGGAGGGAAACGAGATCACGGTCGAACTGTAACAGGCGACGGAGCCGTTTGACACAAAACCAGAATTGACAGGTTGATTGCCAGGCGCTGAAGGCCAACACGTTCCGGCCTTTGGAATGTTTCTCCAACTCGATCCCGCACATTGTGTTTCCAGCGCAACACAGATCAGGGACTTCTTCCCGGCCCGTTCCTGCTACCGTCATCCGTCGCCTCACACTGACGGGCCTTCTGTCGGTATCCGTGCTGCTGCTGACCTTTGTGAGTGCCATTCACGAATCGTCGGCGGGACAAACGCGCAACGCCAACACCGTGCCGCGCGTGCTCCGCTTTGTCACATGGAA
Organism: Nitrospirales bacterium; assembly: GCA_007570995.1. Lineage (GTDB taxonomy): Bacteria > Nitrospirota > Nitrospiria > Nitrospirales > UBA8639 > Bin75. The sequence goes on along the minus strand of RKSG01000172.1, from coordinate 20,834 downwards.
AGCCGATCAACCCGCCGTCTGGGACAAGGCCATTCAACGGTTTGAGCATGCCTACCCGCACATCCGCGTCGAACGGGAAATCGCACCGCATTCGTCCACGGCCTACCATGATCTGCTGACGCAGAAGTTGAAAAACCGCGATGACTCGTTCGACCTGTTTTTGATGGACGTGACATGGCCAGCGGAATTCGCCGCCGCAGGCTGGGCCTTGCCGCTCGATGATTACTTTCCCCGAAATGCGCGCGAGAAATTTTTGCCGGCCACGATCGCTGCCAGTATGTACGCGCGCCGGATCTACGGGGTGCCGTCCCGGATTGACAGCGGGATGCTGTATTACCGGAAAGACCTTCTGGAAAAATATGGCTTTTCGCCACCCGCGACATGGCATGACCTGGTGCATCAGGCCAGGACGATTCTGGAAGGGGAACACCCCACACACCCGCTCCTGAGAGGCTACAGCGGACAATTTCAGCAGTATGAAGGGCTGGTGTGCGACATGCTGGAGTTTGTGGGCAGTCACAATGGGTCCCTGTTGACCGAAGACGGCACGCGCTCGAACCTGGCCGCCCCGGAGTCCATGCAAGCGGTGCGATTTGTCAGGGAACAGATTGTGCAGCGGATCGCGACCGCAGCCGTGCTGACGTATCAGGAGCCTGAGTCCCTTGCCGTGTTCGTCCAGGGAAAAGCGGTGTTTCATCGCAACTGGCCGTATGCGTGGGGACTGGCGAATGATCCACGACATTCAAAAATCGTCGGGGCCGTCGGTGTGACAACCCTTCCGCATTTTGCTCACGGCAGCAGTGTGTCCGCGTTGGGTGGATGGCTCTACGGCATCAGTGCCTATTCGCACCACCCCGATGACGCGTGGACCTTCATCGCATTTATGACAAGCCCCGCCATGCAGAAACATTTCGCTGTCCACGCTTCGCTGGCTCCTGCACGCATCGCGCTGTATGCCGACCCGGAGGTCCTTCGGGTTAACCCGCAGTACACTGCATTGTTTCCGGTTTTCCAGACCTCTCGCCCACGTCCACGCACGCCGGTGTACCCGATTATTTCGCATATTCTCCAACGGTATTTCAGTCGCGTGCTGGCTTTTCCCGAAACCGATATTGTTGAAGAAGCGCAAGAAGCCGACCGGCGGATCAACTGGTTTCTGGAGTTAGCAGCCGGGACGCGTTTTTGAGCGTGCCTCCGTATGACGACCCCGACTTCAGATCAGACAACCGGCTGGATCATGGTCCTGCCCGCGCTGGCATGCGTCGCCGTCTTTTCGCTGTATCCGGCGATGGACTCTTTTGTACTGAGCCTGTACCGTCTGTATGTCACCCTTCCCGGCCTGGAGGCTTCGTTTATCGGATTCGGCAATTACGAGCAGCTTTTCCAGGATCCGGTTGCCCATCAGGCCTTCCTCACCACACTGGGGTTTGTCCTGCTCTCGACAACCTTCGAGATCCTGCTGGGCACAGGCATTGCACTGGTCATTCATGAGCGATTCAAGGGGCGAGGGTGGGTCCGGGGAGCCGTACTGATTCCCTGGGCGATTCCCACCGTTGTGGCTTCACAGATGTGGAGGTTTCTGGCCAACGACCAGTACGGGGCTATCAACTTCGTGCTCTTCGGAGACAGGGTGAATGCCTACATACCCTGGTTGGCTGATCCGTGGACAGCGTTTGGTGTCATTGTCATGGTTGACGTCTGGAAAACGTCGTCATTTGCCGGTCTCCTTGTCCTGGCAGGATTACAGGTTATTCCCGATGGCATCTATGACGCCGCACGCATTGACGGGGCGACCGCGTGGCAACGGTTCTGGCACATCACGCTTCCGCTGCTGAAACCGGCGCTCCTCGCTGCTCTCCTGTTTCGGACCATTGATGCGTTTCGCGTGTTTGACCTCGTCTTTGTCATGACCCAGGGCGGCCCGGGCGATGCCACGCAGGTGATTCAATTCTATGGCTACAAAACCCTCTTCACTGAAGGACGCGTGGGCTACGGCACGACGATCTCTGTCACGGTCTTTGTCGCAACCCTGCTCCTTTCCCTGTTGTATCTTCTCACCGTCGGGTCCAAACTTCTGGAGCGAGAGCGGACATGAGGAAAACGTTCCCGGAGCGCACAGCCCTCATCACTGGCATGCTCCTGGCCGTCCTGGGCAGCCTGCTCCCCTGTCTCTGGTTTGTCCTGACCTCGTTGAAATCGCAAATCCAGGTCGAGGCGATTCCCCCGCACTGGTGGCCGGATGGCAGCCTTGCCTTTTACCGATCAGCACTCATTGACCATCAGTTGCTCAACTACGTCTGGAACAGTGCGATCGTGGCAAGCTCCACAACCGCCATCGCGCTGGTTATCGCCACGCCGGCCGCATACGCACTGGCACGGCTTCGTCTGACGGGAACCCCGTGGATTCTCGGCGGGCTCCTCTGCGTGGCCATGTTCCCGCACATTGTCATTGCGGGACCGGTCTGGCAAATCCTGGAACGCCTGGGCGGACTGAATACCCATTGGGGGCTGGTGCTTCCCTACGTCGCCCTGACCCTTCCCCTCGCGGTGTGGATCCTCGCAACGTTCTTCAAGGAACTGCCCCCGGAGCTGGAAGAAGCCGCGAGGATTGATGGATGCACGGCATGGCAGGCCCTGTACAAAGTGATACTCCCCCTTGCGGCACCGGGGCTGTTCACCGCGGCCATTTTGACGTTCATCTATGCGTGGAATGAATTTTTCTTCGCCCTGCTGATTCTCACCGATCCGGCCCAGCAAACCCTGCCAGTGGGCATTGCGCTCTTTCAGGGTGAATTCACCATGCCATGGGGAGAAATAGCCGCGGCGTCTGTGATCGCCACAACCCCGTTAATCATCGTTGTGCTCCTGTGCCAACGCGGGATTATCAGCGGCCTGTCGGCCGGCGCGGTGAAGGAATAACGCATGGCCGGTCTGACACTGCGACATATTGAGAAAACATTCGGGCGGACGACGATCCTGCAGGATGTGTCGCTTGAGGCCACCGATGGGGAATTTGTGGTGTTGCTCGGTCCGTCCGGCTGCGGGAAATCCACCCTGCTCCGCATCATCGCCGGGCTTGAACCTCAGACCCGTGGCTCGGTGCAGATCGGTGACCGCTGCGTGGACTCCCTGCCCCCCCATGACCGCGACATCGCCATGGTCTTTCAACACTACGCGCTCTACCCGCACCTGACCGTGAGAGACAACCTGGCGTTCGGGTTGACCATGCGGAAGGAACCGAAAGCCGTCATAGCCGAACGCATTGCGGAAACGGCGGCACTGCTGGCTATCCACGATCTGCTGGACCGGAAGCCCAGAGAACTCTCGGGTGGGCAACGTCAACGCGTAGCCATGGGGCGGGCGATTGTCCGCAAACCCACGTTATTTCTCTTTGACGAACCTCTTTCCAATCTGGACGCACGTCTGCGTGCGGCGATGCGGGTGGAATTACAGAAACTGCATCACTGCCTGGCCACCACCACGGTGTATGTCACGCACGATCAGGTCGAAGCCATGACGTTAGGGCAAACCATTGTCGTCATGAATCAGGGGTGCATTCAGCAGATCGGCAGGCCCGATCAGATTTACCATAAACCTGCCAACCCGTTTGTCGCCGGGTTTATCGGTCATCCTCCGATGAACCTGTTTGAGGGCTCCTATCGTCTCCGGGGACGGGAGCTGGAATTCCGTGCGGGGACGTTGACACTCAGCGTGCAAACGCCGGCGCAGGACGAGTGCGACGCAGGATCCGGACACGCGACGCTGGGACTGCGTCCTGAAAACGTGGCACTCGATCCACCAGGGACAAATCACCTCGCGTTCGACGGGACCATTGACGTGATTGAAAACCTTGGCGGCGATCATATTGTGTACCTCGTCGTCCACGGACAGCGTGTGGTGGCACGAACATCTCCAAATTCTACGCGACGCGTGGGTGATGCGGTCACCGCCTACTGGCCAACTGACGCGCTGCATGTGTTCATCAACCAGAAGCGAGTACCCGTGAGTCCATGAGCCATGCCTTGAGGAGCCGGATGCCATCTCCACGTCACGGATGATGTCCCGCCTGCGGCACCACGGATTCGAAGACGGCTGCATAATCAAGGTCGCCCAGGTCCCTGGCCACGGCGTGTTCAAACACGTCACGAATGCCGTCGAGCGACGGCGTGGCCACCTTCGCTTCTCTCGCCGCATCCAGACTCAACCGCACATCCTTCAAAAGATTTCCGGTGGAAAAACGGGGATTGGCGTAGTCATGATCCAGCATGCGCGGCAATTTTCTCTCAAACATGGACGCCATCAGGCTACTGTGACGCAGCACGGTCATAAACGTCTCGACCGCAATGCCCGAATGCAGGATCAACCCCAGGCTCACTGAAAAAGCGGTCATTTGTGCCGCAAGGAGTTGATTCAGGGCGAGCTTCAAGGCCGCGGCCTGCCCGATCGGGCCCACCAGCACCGACTCGTGGCAGAAACACGTCAACACTTCGTTCCACCTTGCCACATGCTCTGCCTGGCCACCGACCATGACGACGAGTCGCCCCGTTCTGGCTTCGGTAATACTGCCGAGAACCGGTGCCTCGAAATAGTCTCCGAGGCCTGACCGAATGGCACGACCGAGGGCCAGACTTTCAGAGGGAGCGATGGTCCCCATTTGTATCACCGTCCGGTTCTGAAAATCGGGCTTCCCCGCAGCGAACACCGCGTCGTGGATGGCCGCCGCGTCGGACAGCATGAGGATCGTGCATGACGATGACTGGATGGCCTCCACCGCAGACCTGGCCAGCACGGCCCCCCGTTGTTGCAATGCCTCGCATTTGGCTTTCGTGCGGTTATACACCACGACGTCATGGCCGAGCGTCAAGAGCCGTTCGGTCATGGCCGCGCCCATCAAGCCGACGCCCACCAGTGAAATTTGCATCGTATCCTCCCGCCCCGGATGTCGTTCCCGCACTCGTCACCACCGTGCGAGTCGTCAGCCGGTTGACCCTCCCGGTTCAAGTCGGTATCTTCGTTCCTGCAGTCTGGAATGCGACGGGTGTGATGGCTCTCTTCTTCCTGCCCGCCCCCGTCGTTCCCGATGACTCCCGACAGCCTCCCGAGACCGGGGGATCCGGCCGGTGGCAGACGGGCAAGCTCAACCGACCCAAGGGCATTATGGATATCGCGATAGGCTCAAATCAACTGCGTAACACGAATGGAATTTTTGTCGCCCAGGACCAGGATCTGATCAAAATTGAACGGCGTCCCGAAGACGGGGACATCCTGCTGAGCATGGATCTCTACAATCCCGCGGGAACCCAGGTTGCCAGGCTGGTGCGGAATCAATGGACATCCAATGCGCATGATCGCTTTGAGATTCAGTTGAGTCCTGAATCAGTCACGTTGATTGATCGTACACTGAAAGGCCCGGTCATCTCGGTGCACAAGGACGCGGATCACGGCGTCCAGGTTCCACAGGCCAGATTTTATCTGCCGGGAGGGATGGTATCCGAGGTGACGGCCGACAGTTGGCACGTCGGGAACAAGATGGAACTGAAAAACGCCGACGTGGACATGGAGGGAGGCGCGATTGAAATTCAATAACCGCAGGAATCGTGGACGATGAACGCGTTAACGGGCAAAAAACTGGGATTGCTTCTTTCCACTCCACCGTCTCATCACAATGCGGACGTGGTCGCGGGACTGAGCCGCGAAGCGCTCCAGGCTCAGGTGAGCGTGTATTTGTATCTCATCGATGAAGGTGTCAAAAACCTGGCCAATCCGAAGATCCTGGATCTGGCTTCGGCAGGGGTGAAATTGAGCGTCTGTGCGTACGGATGTCAGCAGCACAAGGTCCCCACGGAAGGGTACGGCCAGGATATCACGTTCTGCGGCCTGGTGGTCCTTTCCCAAATCATCGCCGGCTGCGACCGGTTCATTGCCTTTAATTAGCAGCCCCTCGACGTCTCATTGTCGCCGCCCATACAGGAACGTGATATTGATTCGCCGGGACTCATAATCATCCCGAAACACACAGGTGTCTGATTCGTGAAAGAGGTCGGAATTGAAGATGACGGCACGATTTTCCCGATAGGGAACTTTCTCCGCCGTCGCACCATGCTGTTTCAGGAAGTCCATGATTTTCGGCTGAAACGCTGTTGAATTATACACGGTAAAATCCCAATCCTTCGGGGCTTCCTTATCCCATACGATCAATCCCCCACACGTAGGATCCTCATTCGCATCGGCAGCAGTAATCCAGAAATTGACGTTCACGGCAGCCGCATCAGCGTGGATTTTCAAAGGACGACGCGTGCTGTCCTGTTTGAACGCCCAGGCATGGAGCAGGCGATGCCGGCGAAAGATTCCCGGAAACGTCACTCGCAATTCTTCAGCCACCTGTAACACCAACGGCGAAGAAAATCCCTCGCCCAGAAAAGCACCAATGTAGCCATCGTCATAATCTTTCTTCCAGATCGTGGATTCCTGGCAAAACCGCCGAAGGGCGGTGATGGCCTCCGGACGAAGGAAGGCGTCAACCACAATCATTTCCGGGCGACTTGTCTGATAGTGCCGTTCACATGCCTCCCTGTCCAGTTCAGGATTTAACGCTCCCTGGGGCAAGGCGGGATTGTCGGCGTAATGAAGGATGTGACTCAGGGAAGGTGCGAGGGCGGAAGCCTCTTCCTGACTGAGCGGTATGCGCGGGTTCACCCCCTCTGATCGCACAATCTTCTGTCGCAACGCGTGGAGGGTTGCTTCATAGCGCGGGGCGGCATGTCGAAATACCCCGCGCTCGGCCAGATAGCGTATTTGCTCGGCATCGTGCTGAATCCTGGACGCATGGAGCGCCGCAACTCGTACGGCTCGTCCGTGGTTGTGCGTCAGATTCGCGGACGCGCGAAACGCCTGCAACGCGCCATCCAGATCCTTTTTCCACAGCCTGGCCAACCCCAAACCATGCCAGGCTTTCGCATAATGGGGTTTGACAGAGACGGCCGTCTGGAACCGTTCAACGGCCTCATCAATGTGTTCACGTTCAAAAAGAAGCATACCGAGATTACAGTGCGCCTCGGCATTGTCAGGCTTGAGCGCCAGCGCCCGCTGCCACGCAGTCTCTGCTGCCTCCACCTTCCCCCGTTCTTTGAGGACCACGCCCACATTGTTGTACCCCTCCGCATGATCGGGCTTCAGGGTCACCACCCGCTCATAGACGGACTGAGCCGCCTCCAGATCGCCTTGTGCACGCAGGACATTCCCCAGATTCCCCAACGCATCAATGTCATCGGGTTTGAGCGAGAGCACATGTCGGTAAGCACGTTCAGCCTCACGCCATTGATGGAGTGCCTGACAGGCAAGACCCTGGTGATAAAAATAGAGAGGCCTGGTCGCGTGATGGTGAATCGCCTGCGTCACCAGACTGAGGGCACGATCGTAGTGGGCTCGCTGGTAGGCGATGACGCCAAGCAGATGAAGCGCATCGGCATGTGAGTGGTGTTCCGCAAGGACTTTCTGATAACAGGTTTCCGCCTGATCCAACTGCCCTGCCCGATGATGCCTGACGGCCTCACCAAACAGGCGTTTCACGAACTCCACTTTCGACGAGCTTGCGAACCTGGCCATCGTCCTGTCTGTCATCCCCGCCCAGTGCGGGTCATCCAGCTCGTGCACGCATCAAAAACTCTCCGCGAAACTGCGCAGTTTTTTACTGCGGGTCGGATGCCGAAGTTTACGCAGCGCCTTGGCTTCAATCTGCCGAATCCGCTCCCGCGTCACCTCAAAGTCCTGCCCCACCTCCTCGAGCGTATGATCCGTCGGCTCGCCAATCCCAAACCGTTTGCGCAACACTTTCTCTTCCCGCGGCGTGAGCGATTCCAGCGATTTCCCGATATGCCGCCGTAAATCGTACCGCACCGCCGCTTCCAGTGGCGACACGGCCTTCTTGTCTTCGATAAAATCGCCCAAATGGCTGTCCTCTTCTTCGCCAATCGGCGTCTCCAGTGAAATCGGTTCTTTGGCAATCTTGAGAATCTTCCGCACTTTTTCCAGCGGCATCTCCATCCGGATACCGATTTCCTCCGGGGTCGGTTCCCGTCCCAATTGCTGCACCAGGTGCCGCGAAGTGCGCACCAGCTTGTTAATCGTTTCAATCATATGGACGGGGATCCGGATGGTGCGGGCCTGGTCCGCGATGGCCCGGGTGATGGCCTGGCGAATCCACCAGGTGGCATAGGTGCTGAATTTATACCCGCGCTGATATTCAAATTTGTCCACAGCTTTCATCAAGCCAATGTTTCCCTCCTGAATCAGGTCGAGAAACTGGAGCCCCCGATTGGTATATTTCTTGGCAATACTGACAACGAGTCGCAGGTTTGCTTCGATGAGGTCGGCTTTGCCATGCCTCATTTTCGCTTCGGCTTTTTCCAGGCTGACCAGCGCGCTTTTAAATTCCTCCGTGGGTAAGTTCGTGACGGTTTTCTCGATGTGCGTGAGCGTAGCGTGGGCCTCCCGCCACTGCCCCACCAGTTCGCTCAAGGTCGTCTCATCGAGGCCGGTTTTCCGCCGCAGCGCGTTAGACAGGACCCCGTCGCGTTGCAGCCGACGCAACACCTTGTCGGCCTTAGGCGCGGCACGTTGCAGCCGCCGGCCACAGTCGGCCAGGACCCGTTCGGCTTGCCGGATCTCCATCCCGGTAGCAGCAATCTGGGTTAGCAGCGTTTCCCGCATGGCCGGCTGCAAACGCAGTCCCTCGATCCGTTCCACCAGTTGCTGCTGGAGGCTCTGCACATGCCGTGTCAGGCGTCCCTGCTGAGACTCGAGTGCAGTACGCCGTTTCGTATAGAAACGTCCCAGGCGCAGTCCCAGGCGCCGTATGTGATCCAGGGACACCAGGGTCTGCTGCCGGGCCTCTCCTTCATCGGCAACGTCTTCACAGTCGTCGTCATCCAGATCATCGACGGCGACGATGTCGTGGACCAGTACCACGTCCCGCGCACTCAAGTCGTGAGACTTGAGCTGCCGCCGCCACTTCTCCAGCGTGCGCAGTGTCATGGGCAGCCCTACCATTGCCAAGGTCATCTCGGCTTTGCCCTCCTCAATTTTCTTCGCCAGTTCGACTTCGCCCTCTCGTGTGAGGAGAGAAACCGTGGCCATTTCATTGAGGTACAAACGAACCGGATCGTCAATCCTGCTGATTGTCCCGGGAGTCAGATCAATTTCCTTTTCGGACTCCTCTGACGATTCATCACGTCCATCCGCGGACGTTGTCCCTGCAGACTTCGCTTTTTTCTGGGGAGCGACGTGTTCCTTGTCAGCAACACCTGTCCGTCCACCCATCTGCCTGACAGTCCCGCCACCGTCCGACACAGGCAACACGCCAGCACGCCGTCGAGAAGTGTGTTTCCCGCCCGTCGCAGCCTTTTTCACGGTCCCCACAGCACCGTTGCTGGTTTTCTTCGCCACATTTCTCATCGGTTCGGTCGTCTTGATCACCCTGTTCCTGGGCATAGCTCCCCCCTTATCAGGCAACGAATCACGCTGTGCTATTCCAGTGTCAGCACGGGTACCAGGCGTGCACCAACTGGACACAGACAAGCCACAGATCCCGGCCCCGTCCTCGACCACCTGGCAGAGCGACCTGTGGATCATTTAGCTCACAAGATAAACCTTTTGATTGTACGGATAATGCAGTACCTTTTGCAAGACGCACCACCAGAGAACAGGTTCGTACGTTCCTGGATCTGTTCAGTCACTCGGCGGCTCAAAATGACCGGGGGGACGATTCTGCCAGGGGACTGCAGCGATTCGGGCTTGTTTGAGAAGACTCCGGAGATTGACTTCAGCGGCACGGATAAGTTTGGGGTCGCCATGGCGAATCAGAGCCGTCAGGAGTATGTGCAGGTCACTCTCGGTTTGATTCTCTCTGAAAACCGGCTCTGTCATCGTATCAGGAATCCAGTTCGGGAGAGGATAGAGCCTTTGCTCTCATGCCCCTTGCCCAACAACGCAACAGCACTGGGGAAGCCAGGCACCCAGGCCGGAAGTGCTGCATGCTCTCTGCCCCGCCCCCACACATTCGCCATAGACGGATCAGGCGACCATGATTCACTCGCTCCCATGAGAGAACCCTCAAGACCCGATCCTTGCAGCCAACCTGAAGATGGAACGTTGCCAAGTCTTGCGCCACGTGTGCCATGACTGGTGACAAGGTATGCCTGGAATCACAGCACCCGTCATGATAGCGAAGGAAGCCGGTCCTGTCTATCGTGGAAGCAAGGAACCCGGACAAGCCCGGTAGCTAACGGGGACAGGACACGCACGATTCTTTCATGTTCCCTCGCGCGAAGATGGCAGTCGAAACTGATGCACCAGCCCCGCGTCGGGCATCGTGCGAAGATCGCCATAGGGCGCCCCTACGGCAATCCCATCACCACCGCCACTCACGGCATATCCAAAAAGATCGGCAACCCCTGTCGTGGCCGAGGGATTGGGGATTTTCGACCGCAGGGTTCCCGTTGCTCGATCAAAGATAAATACCGCACCCGCATCCACGCCGGCGGCATCGTCTCCGGGTGCTCCGACGATGATCGATTCGGAGAGAAGGGCCACGGCCTCCCCAAAATGATCGCCTTTTTTCAACGACGGCACTTCCAGTTTGCGCAGGAATTGACCGGTGCTGGTGTAGAGATAGGCAGCACCGGCTTCCGGTTGCGTCCTCCCCTGTCCCAACGCACCAACGACCAGGAATTCCTCGTCACCGGCCAATGCCCATCCAAAATACGCGTTCGTCTGGGGATCGGGTGATTCCAGGACACGGTGCAACCGTCCGCTTTCCCGATCAAAGAGAAACACCTGTCCATGATCAATCGGGGATGTCCCGCCAAGCGGGGCACTCACCGCAAGAACGGAGCCCGGCAACGCCACCGCATGTCCGAACCCGTCGGGTTTGCCCGTCTTCGCGTGCGGAGAGGTAACCGTCCGACGCACTTCCCCGCTGAGAATATCAACCAGATAGGCTTCACCCACATCAAAAGTCGTGGCCGTCCCCGCACCGGGATCTCCAATGGCCAACAACCGGCCACGGACGGCCACGGCATGACCAAATGCGGCCGGAGCCTGACCTGGACTGGTCACGACCCGCAGCACGGCTCCCGTCTCCAGATCAAAAACAGAAACCGAGCCCACAGAGCGGCGCTGTTGCCCCTCGCCTCTGGGTGATCCGACAACCACGTGGTGCATGGTCAGCCCCACTGACAGACCAAACAAATCACCCCCGATCGGTGATGGTGGACTCAATTCACGAAGCAGGGTCCCGGATTCACGCTCGAACAAAAACACTTTTCCCGTTTGCCCGCGACGCCCCGTCGCATGGGGAGCACCAACAAGAATCCGGTTCCCTGCACTGGCGACGGCCATACCAAAGCCATCCAGTAACGTCGGCTTGGGAGCATGAAGACGGGGGGCCTGGGGAGAGGACGACCGCTGTGACAGTTGTCCCGGGAGAGCCACATCGGTACCCAGCAACAGGCACACCAGCACCACCCCACCGAACAACAGGGGAACGGGGCACGTGATGGAGAATGAGACGGTGACGTCCCGTGCCGAAACCTCGCTCGTGTGTGGCGCATGCGGCATAGGCAAGGTACCGTTCAGAAGAACACCCGACAATATCGTCCCATGCCGTGAGGAAAGCAACCCGGGCCGTGCATGACGACGCACATGACCGTCCATTGTACAAGTGGGCAACCTCTGCTACAGTATTCCCCCCTGAGACGATTCCCTGTTCTGTTTCGCGTGATATGAGCACCAACGACAAACAAATTATTTTTTCGCTGATTGGCGTCGGCCGGGTGTATCCACCGAATAAACACGTCCTGAAGGACATTCACCTGTCGTTTTATTACGGCGCGAAAATTGGCGTCCTGGGTCTCAATGGATCAGGGAAAAGCACCTTACTCCGCATCATCGCGGGGAGAGATCAGGACTATCTCGGCGAGATGACCATGTCCAGGGGATATACGGTCGGATTGCTGGAACAGGAACCGCCACTCGATGCTGACAAAACCGTCAAAGAAGTGGTGGAAGAGGGCTGCCAGGACATGATCGATATGCTGGACGCGTATGACTCCATTAGTCATCAACTCAGTCATCCCATGGAACCGGATGCCATGGAAAAACTGCTGCAGAAACAGGGCACGCTGCAGGAGAAAATTGAAGCCGCTGACGGGTGGGAGCTGGCCAACCAGCTGGAGGTGGCCATGGATGCGCTCCGTTGCCCTCCGGCCGATACCAGAGTCGGGATCCTGTCCGGCGGCGAAAAACGGCGCGTGGCACTGTGTCGTCTCCTGCTGCAAACCCCCGACATTTTACTGCTTGACGAGCCGACGAACCATCTCGATGCGGAATCCGTCCAATGGCTGGAACAGCACCTTCAACAGTACAAAGGCACGGTCATTGCCGTCACCCATGATCGTTACTTCCTCGACAACGTGGCCGGCTGGATTCTTGAACTCGACCGTGGTTCCGGCATTCCGTTCGAAGGCAATTACTCATCATGGCTCGAGCAAAAACACGCGCGGCTTGCAAAGGAAGACAAAGCCGAATCCAAACGTCGCAAAACCCTGGAACGCGAGCTGGAATGGATTCGCATGTCACCCAAGGGACGTCATGCCAAAGGCAAGGCCCGGGTCCTTCGTTATGAGGAACTGGTCAGCAGGGAGCATGAAACCGTCGCAGACGATCTGGAAATTTATATCCCGGCAGGCCCTCGGCTTGGCGACATCGTGATCGAAGCCAGAAATATCACCAAAGCCTTCGGTGACATACTTCTGTTCTCAAACCTCTCGTTTCAGATACCCCGAGGCGAGATCGTCGGCGTCATTGGGCCGAACGGATCCGGCAAGACCACGTTGTTTCGCATGATCACCGGCGAAGACCAGCCAACGTCCGGGACCTTCACCATCGGGGAAACTGTGCAGCTTGGGTACGTGGACCAAAACCGCGTGCTGGATGACCACAAGACCGTCTGGGAAGTGATTACCGGCGGAGCGGACACGATTACGCTCGGGAACAAAGAGATCAACTCGCGGGCCTATGTCAGCCGATTCAATTTCAGCGGGACCGACCAGCAAAAGAAAGTGAGAAATCTTTCCGGAGGCGAACGGAACCGTGTCCACCTGGCCACCATGCTCAAAGAAGGCGCGAATGTGTTGCTCCTGGATGAGCCAACCAACGATCTGGACGTGAATACGTTGCGCGCACTCGAAGAAGGGCTCGAACAATTCGGCGGGTGCGCCGTAATCAGCAGCCATGACCGATGGTTCCTGGATCGTCTTGCCACGCACATTCTCGCCTTTGAAGGCAACAGCCACACGGTCTGGTTTGAAGGCAACTACAGCGAATACGAAGCCGATCGCAAACGCCGCCTTGGGAAACGTGCGGACCGGCCACATCAGGTCCGGTATCGGAAACTCGTAAGGGAGTAACGCAATGTCTGTCCCGAGCCGCCCCGAAATCTGGATCGCGCGAGTCATTGGTATTCTGGCCATCGCGACAGGATTTATGCTGGGGATCGAGGGCCTGCACCAGCCGGGTTCGATCTGGTTGGCCGTGGCACTGGGCTTGATTGTTACCGGCCTGTGTGCTCAGGTGTATGCGTTCTATCGCATCGCGACCGACAAACTGGCATCGCGGGACCACAGGGCCCCATAAAATGGATCCGTTGCGTCACACAGAAACATTTCAAGTCGGCGACACAAGCCCATGCCTGTATCGGGGGGCAGAAGCCCCATTTTCAATGATCCGGCCGGTCAGACCGGCGTTGTACATATGGGCCGCCCTGCTGGTGCTGGGCATGTGGCTTCCGGCATGCAGCCATTGGCGAGAGTCGTTTCTCAATGATGCAGTTCAGCAAGCCTCGCAGGAAGAGGTCATCGACCGGTTCGGTGAACCATGGAAAAAAAAGATCTCGATTCTCAACGGTCAAACCACCTGGATCTACCGTTATGCACTCACAAATGAGGATCTCGACCCCATGGGTGTCACAGGCATGCGCCACGCCACTGACACGCTGGGTGCCATGATCGGGAGCGAGATCGAAACGGACGAGACGGACAGGCCGCGGTGTTTTCACTATGTGCTCACGTTTGACAAAGCCAATATCCTCAAAAGCTGGAAGCGGGAAAAATGCACGGCCACATCCTTGTGACCTCGTTCCCGGCTGCAATCTTTTCTGCCCACAATCCTGCCACTCCTTTGAACAACCATCGTCAGTTTGCCGGTCGTCGCACGGTGAGTCCCCCACTCTCCGGCTGTCCTGATCCGGTCTGGTCTGACTAAACGGGGCCACAGCATGGCAACCATTTTTCGCTCCGGAGCATTTTTACAGCAATGCTTTTCCGTCCATCCCCTGGCACTGGGGGTGAAAATGCTCACGCTGCCCGACAAAATCGGCATTGCGTGTGTTCATTGCAAATCGCGACATCGCCTGACCATTGGCACCATCACCCGTCTCGTCGGCGATTCGGAACGAGACGAAGATGGTGCCGCCACGGGATTGGCGTCCTGTGTCGCCAACCATCAACAAACCCTGCACGTGACAGAAGTGTGTGTGGAACGAAACATTGTCCAATTGCGTTGCCGTGAGTGTAAGGCAGGCTTTCAGGTCATGGCGCTTCTGTTCGAAACGTACCAGCCGTAACATGCCACAACGCAGGCGAAACGCTGCGAGCCTCTTGTCCGCCCTTCGGCAACATTCCGACAAAAAAGGGCCGCCCCGGACGGGGCGGCCCTTCTGGAATGAACGAGGCCTGCGAGAAAGCCTTACTTGTTAGGCTGTGGCGTGTACCGAAGATACGACTTAACCGCCCTGTGGCCCTTGGGGAATTTGGAGGGAATTTCTTCGTCTTTCACCGCAGGGACAATGATACAATCTTCCCCATCCTTCCAGTTGGCGGGGGTAGCCACCTGATGATTGGCCGTCAGTTGCAGCGAGTCCACGACACGAAGAATCTCATCAAAATTCCTTCCGGTCGAGGCCGGATAGGTGAGGGTCAGTTTAATCTTTTTATCAGGCCCGATAATAAACACCGACCGCACTGTCATATTATCCAACGCATTGGGATGGATCATGTCGTACAGCGTCGCAACTTTGCGTTCGGGGTCGGCAATGATCGGATAACCGACCGTACACTGTTGCGTTTCATTGATGTCGTTGACCCAGCCCTTATGCGAGTCCAGTGGGTCCACGCTGATGGCAAGCACCTTGACGTTGCGTGCCTGAAATGCATCAGCAATTCTCGCCACGGCACCCAGTTCCGTGGTGCACACGGGGGTAAAATCCTTGGGGTGGGAAAATAACACGCCCCACCCGTTTCCGAGCCATTCATGGAAATTTATCGGCCCGGCCGTCGTTTCAGCAGTGAAATTTGGGGCTTCATCCCCTAGCCGCAGTGCCATGATCAATCCCTCCTTTTCATCGACTCAAGTAACCATCGGGCACGCTGGCAGAACAGCATGCCCGTTCCAGCAGAGTATACGCCTCTCTCACAAAATGTCAAAAAAGGAGCAAATACGTTTCTGAAGAGAGAAGGAAAAGACGGGATTCCCAGCTATTCCGAGAGATGCGATGGGGGGACTATCCTGTGACAATCATGTCCAGTGTGTCGGCACAACAAAAAAAACCAGAAAGGGAGGATCTCCCTCCCTTTCTGGCCATCATGTCCAATAACGTCAGCAAGCTCTACCCGGCTTTTCTGACGTTGGCGTGTTAAGCTGATGGTTGAGCCGAGGTCGTTTTGACCACATTGGCCGCTTGTGGGCCTTTCGCTCCTTCCACCAGATCAAATTCAACCGGATCAGCTTCTTTCAGTGTCTTAAATCCCTCTCCTTGAAGAGCCGAATAGTGCACAAAGACGTCCTGTTCACCTTCGACTCGAATAAATCCGAACCCTTTTCGATCATTAAACCATTTGACTGTCCCAGACTTTCGAACACTCACGGGCAACCTCCCTTACTTGCGGGCCAAAGCCCCCCTTTCCCGTACAAAACCTAACAAAAAACCGCAGACAGGCCACAACACACCTTCTGCGGAAAATATCAGAATATAACGCCCATATGCAGGATTACGCTTGTGTTATCCAAGTCGGGAGCGTCCATCCTACAGCAGATTGCGAAATCTGTCAACAACCCCGGCTTGATCATTTCTGTATCACGATTCCTTCGGTATCAGGAAGCCGTTGGTTCACGGATGCCACGCTTTTGAGAACGCCTCGCCCCCCTGTGTGAATCAGACATGGAACTGTGCTTCATACAGATGGGCATACAGTCCTTTTCTGTCCAGCAACCTGGCATGGGTTCCTTCTTCAACCACGCGTCCATGCTCAAGCACAATAATTCGATCAACCTCCTGCAGTGTGGTGAGACGATGTGCAATAAAAATGGTGGTTCGGCCACGACTGAGCACATCCACCGCTTCACGGATCTTGACTTCCGTCTCGGTATCAATATTGGACGTGGCTTCGTCGAAGATCACAAGAGGCGGGCTTTTCAGTAACACCCGTGCAATGGCCACCCGTTGCTTCTGGCCAACGGACAATTTCACGCCCCGTTCCCCAATCCAGGTCTCGTACTGTTTCGGGAGAGCCATGATAAAATCATGGGCCCGAGCCGCGATGGCAACGTGTTCGATTTCCCGATTGGTCGCATCGAGTTTTCCATAGGCGATATTTTCCCGAACCGTTCCATTGAAAAGAAACGGTTCCTGTTGCACCAGGCCAACACACGATCGCAAAAACGCCAGCGGCATCTTGCGGATATCAACACCATCCAGAGCAAGCGTGCCTCCTGTGACATCGTAAAAACGCATCAGGAGCTTGATCAATGTGCTCTTGCCCGCACCACTCGGTCCCACAAGGGCAACATGCTCGCCGACCCTGATCGTAACGGAGATCCCGTGCAACACCGGGGACTCCTGGCGATAGCAAAAATCCACGTCTTTGAACTCGACATGCCCGCGCGCACCGACAGTCGGCACCACCGCACCGGGACAATCGTCAACCTCGGGTCTGGTATCCAGGATCTCGAAGATGCGTTCACTCGCCGCCAGGGCATGCTGGAGCATATGGTTGACGGAATGAATTTGATTCACCGGCACATAAAACAACGCCAAATACGACACAAACATCACCAGCTCCCCTACTTTCAACTGTCCCTGCGCCACCTCGGTGGCCCCCGACCACAGAATGAGGACCGTCCCCATGGCCCCGATAAAAATCATCCCCGGCGAATACACGGACCACAGCAACATGGCTTTCAAATTACTCTGACTGACCTCGCGATTTCTCTTATCAAACCGCTCCCGTTCAAAATCATGACGATCAAAGGCCGCGGTTTCTCGAATGCCGGAAAGCGCATCGTGCAGGTAGCCGCTCAGGGTCGACGTCTTTTCGCGAATTTCACGGTAATAGACATGGACTTTCCGGGAAAATCGCACGGCGAACACGATCAGAACAGGAATAGGGATCAACGCCAGCAGTGCGAGTTGCCAATTGACCATAAAGAGGACAAGCGTAATGCCAAGGAGCGTCAACAAGGCGGTCAGCGTGCCTTCCAGGCCATCAATAAAAATCCGTTCGACATGTTCGGTGTCATTCATGATTCGCGACATGATTTCTCCGGTGGAGCGATCCTCATAAAAACTGATTGAGAGCCGCTGGAGTGCATGAAACACCTGCTGGCGAATCTGGAACACGACGCGTTGTTCCAACCTGTTGTTACACTGAATGCGCAAAGAATTCGTGACATTTTTGAGACCGTATGCCAGGACCAATCCGCCCAGGACCCACGGCAGCAGGGAGAGATCGTGTGCCTGAATCACATCGTCAATAATCACCTTCACCAGCCACGGTGGCAACAGATCAAACATGGTCGCCAGGGTGGCGAAGGAGAGCGTCGCAAGGACAAGGGGACGGTGGGGCCGCAAATACCCCAGAATGCGAAGAAGTGCTTTCACAGCATTTCACATCACGACAAAGGCTCAGCCCTTCCGAATCGGCTGCTTCGGGAGAAGATGAAGACCGGGCCAAAGGCTGGAAACAGGCAGGGGAACCAAGCCGGCTAAACCACGGTGACGGGTTCGCGTTTCCAGTACGTGTCGAATTCCTTTAACTGCGTCAGCGTTGACAGATCCGTCATTCTGTCCAAAAACAGCTTCCCGCACAAATGATCCAGTTCATGCTGGATGCACACGGCAAACAACCCCGACGCTTCAAAATCCAGGGGTACGCCCGCGCGATCCAATGCCTGGACTCGAATAGACGATGGACGTGTCACTTTTCCACGCAATCCATCCACGCTTAAACAGCCCTCCCACATTTCGACCTGAGCGGGACCACAAAACACAATCCTGGGATTGATCAACACCGTTTCGGGAAAGGCCTCCTGACCGTCGCATCCCATCACGACCAGTTGTTCAGACCGTGACACCTGAGGAGCCGCCAACCCGATCCCGTCATTTTCATACATCGTTTCCAGCATGTCATCGATGAACTGCTGGCAGGCCCGTGTGGGAATCACCGCAGGATCAACCGGCCCGGCGACGGTCCGCAAGACAGGATTCCCTATTTTTGCAATGGGCAATGTTGCCATCCTGATCTCCCTTTTCACCATCCACCCGGCACACGACAAGGCGTCACGCCGGCATGGGGGCCTTCATTTCCGGCCACGAAGACACGGGCGCAGGGGGTGTCGTCTCCGGATCGGCCTTCCGCCTTTTCAACGTTTCCTCCCACCACGCTTTCCATTCTTTGGCCCACGCGATACGCTGCTCCTGAGTCGATCCCTGCCAATCATGCGAAGGCCCTGCCCACCTGGTTAACCGCCAGAATGACTCCAGTGCTGCGATGGAAACGTATCGTTCCTGATCGGCCAGCAACGTGATGAGAAGCGACACCGATTCCGGATGTCTGACGTGGCGGGATTCGAACGCCACCGTTCGTCGAATGGTATCGTGTTCATCCTTCGCTAACTCCTGGAGTGCTGCGAGCGACTCCAAAGGTGCCAACCGGACAGCCACGCGAAGCGCATGGGCCCGGATCCTCGTGATATCCTCAACATTCCTCGCCGCCTCAAGCAAATAGGGGACAGCCCACGGATCTTTAATAATCGACATCGTTTCAATGGCGTTATAGCGAAGCCGGCTCCCCGGCATCTTCAGGGCCTTCACCAGCACGGGCACCACTGGCGTTCCAAGATGCACAAACTCCCCGATCACATACAGCTCCTGACGTCCTTCCAGCAAAGGCAACAAGGCTTCTGCCCGTTTCAGCTCCGCTTCGGACAGCACCTCCGGGGCAGGGGTGGCTCGTTCAATGTCCGGGAACTCCGCCTCGGGGGGGTCCTGATAGGGAATCTGGACGGGCAACAGACGTCCCGGGATGAGACTTGTTCCAGCATCTCCCGCAAGAGCGTGTGCCCCCCCGAACGCGAGCACCCATCCAGCCATTACCCACACGACACAGGCTTTCATTTATTCTCTCCTTTGCAGGACACGCCCCCTCACGTGTCTTCGGACAGGTTCTCAGAGTCTAGTAGGTTCCCCGCAACATGGTCAAGGCCAGTGAGATTTCAACGATTGAGGACCTTTAATCTTCCCACCATGAAGTGGTACAATCCGCCCCACGGTGTTTTCACTTCGAACTTTGCGAAGGAAGAAGATTCTATGAAATCCATTGGATGCATCCTGTGCCTGACGATGGTACTTGGACTGCACGCAAGTCCGGGCTGGGGCTATGAAGAAATGACCGTGGACAATGGGGGCACCTTACAGGGTGTCGTCACGCTGGTCGGCGCAATCCCCAAACCCAAGGGGTACAACCTCGTCACACTGCCCGACCCGGTGTATTGCGGCCGCATCTCCACAGGAACCGGCTGGCGCCTCCTGCAACCCTTTGTCATCGGCCCTGATGGCGGGTTCAAAAACGTGGTCATCTACATTGAAGAAATCACCCAGGGAAAAGCATTTCCTTACGTCCCGCCCAGAATCGAGGCCATTGACTGTACCTTTGAGCCCTACATAACCATTGTCCGGGACGGGTTTGACGTGGAAGTGGTGAACATGGATCCCGTCCTGCATGATATTCAGGGATATGAAACATCAAAATATGGAGCCCGTGTCCTCTTTAATGTTCCCCTGCCGATGAGTCCACACCTTCGGAAAAAAGACTTTCTGAACGGCAGGACGCCCGGAGACCGGGCTGGCAAGGTGCTGATCCAGCGCGTTGCCATGGGGAAAAAGCGCAATCTGTTTGTGATGCAATGCGGCTTTCACGCCTACATGGAAAGCTGGGGGTTCGCCGTTCAGAACCCCTACTACGCCCTTACTGACAAACACGGTTCGTATGCCATAACCGATATCCCACCGGGAACCTGGCGGGTACAGGTCTGGCATCCCATGGTGAGCAAAGCCTACACCGTCACGATCAATCCCGGGGAAACGACAGACCTGCCGATTCCAATCAAAGCACCTACGGGCCGGCTCTATGCCAATGAAGTGAGTGAAGGAACGCGTTTCGGAGTCGAGTTGCTTGGCGAAACCGCCATCAAACCGACGGTAGAACGCCAAACCTACTGAGTTGTATCCCGCCTGCCGGGGACGTCCATTTTGTCATTCCTTGCTTTGTTGTCATTCCTGCGAAAGCAGGAATCCAGAACAGCCACATGACAGACAACCAGCCGGCCGTCGCTCTCCGAGCAAGCCAGACTGGCAAGACTTGCAGGATGCCAGACAGTCTTTGACGGGAAACCGTGAAAAGCAAAAGACCGGATTCCTGCCCCGGTTCAAGCCAGGGGCAGGC
>RKSG01000163.1 GCA_007570995.1 Nitrospirales bacterium | reverse complement strand
CAGCTGGTTGTCAGGGTGTCCAGTTCCCGTTGCCAGCATTCATGTTCTTGATGCAGAGCATGCCACCGTGGAAAATCCTGATACAGTTCCGGGGTGGCGAGTTCGGCAGCGCGGGCCTTTATCCGGTCTTCCATGGCTGCGATCTCCGCTTCCGCACGTGCGACCTGTTTTTCAAGGCGGTTGATCATTTTGGTCATGTCGCGGCGAGTGGGTGTCCCGGGTGGCGTGTTTGTGGAGGGCGTAACGCGCTGCCGGGCACGGCGACCGGGAGGCTTGTCCGACGCGTGTGCCTCGTGCTGTTCCTGCACGGCCTCGAGTTCCTGTGAACGTTTCCACAAATAGTATTCATAGTCGCCACAGTAGTCCATGACCTGGCCCGCGTCGATCTCCACGACCCGTGTCGCGATCCGGCTCAAAAACGTCGGGTCATGGGAGATGAAGACGATTGTGCCCTGAAAGTCGCGGAGTGCGTCCGTGAGGACGTCGACGGAGCCGGGATCCAGGTGATTGGTAGGCTCGTCCAGTAACAGGGTATTGGCCGGTTCCGCGAGCATACGTGCCAGGGCGACGCGGTTGCGTTCTCCACCGCTCAGCGCTTTGACAGGCTTGTGCTGGTCGTTCCCGGAAAAGAGAAAGACACCCGCGATGCTGCGCAACCTGTTGGTTTCTGCCTGCGGGGCGGCTTCAATCAACGATTCCAGAACCGAATGTTCGGGATCCAGAATCTCCGCCTGGTGCTGGGCGAAATAATGCAGTGTGACGCCATGGCCCTCGCGTCGCGTGCCGGACTCAAACGGCAGGACCCCCGCCAGAATTTTCAGCAAGGTGCTTTTCCCCGCGCCGTTTTCTCCGACCAGCGCGACCCGCTGTCCGCATTCAACGGAAAAATTCAGGCCTTCGTAGACAACGGTTTCGTCGTATCGCTTGCAGATCTGGTTCAATTCCAGCACCTGGATGCCACTCTGGGCGGGCTGTGGAAAGCGGAAGCGGAGCCGTTTGGGGGAACGCCTGGTCTCGATGAGCTTGATTTTCTCCAACTGCTTGATTCGCGATTGCACCTGTTTGGCTTTGGTGGCCTTTGCGCGAAACCGATCCACAAACCGTTGTACGCGCGCGACTTCCCTGGCCTGGCGCCGTGCTGCCGATGCTTCCTGGGCCTCGCGTTGGGCGCGCACGGACTGGAACACGCTGTAGTTGCCGTGATATTCCTTCACGTGCTGATCGCGAATTTCCCAGATATGCGTGGTGACCCGATCCAGGAACGACGTCTCGTGGCTGACGATGAGCATGGTCGTTTTTGAGGCCAGCAAAAACGATTCGAACCAGGCTTGCGTGGGTTTGTCCAAATGGTTCGTCGGCTCGTCGAGCAGTAACACGTCGGGGTTGGAAAGCAGAAGATGGCCGAGTGCCACCCGCATACGGTAGCCGCCGGAGTAGGTGCCCAGCGTGCGATGCCAGTCCGTGTCTCCAAACCCCAGCCCTGACAGGATCCGTTTGGCTTCATGTTCGGGGTAGATCTCGCGATGAGCGGCCTGGAGGACAGTCAACTCCGTGGGCGCGTCGAGTTCCTGCGGAAGATACCCGATACGGAGCCCAGGGCGTTTCCGAATCGAGCCGTCATCAAAACCATCTTCACCCACCATGATCCTGAGTAGCGTGGTTTTCCCTGTGCCGTTCCGTCCAACGAGGCCGACACGGGTTTCAGGGCGGAGGTGGGCTGATGCTCCGGCAAACAGCGTTTTCGTGGCGTACTGTTTGGTGACGGATTCGATATGGATCATGGTGCCGCCCGGGATGCAGACCCAGGATCGGGGTCACTGGGCCTGACAGGACAGAGAGCGAACATTCAGGGGCAAGCATGCCCCTGGCGTCCCCCCACACAGCCCTGGATTCCTGCTTTCGCAGGAATGACGGAGAGGGGGCAGGAATGACGGAGAGGGGCTTGACCAGGGGTGAGGCGGGAACCGACTACGCACATGGTATGAGGTTTGGTGGAGCTGGCCGGGATCGAACCGGCGACCTCGTGAATGCCATTCACGCGCGCTCCCAACTGCGCCACAGCCCCACTCTTCTTTTTATGTCCGGTGATAGATGACACGATTACCCCTGGCAGGTTGGCGATACGATCTGCAGCACGATACCTTTCGGGTTAGCGAAGGGTACCGTTGAACTCACGGATGAGCATGGACCCGGAAGCCTGCTGCTCAACCAGATCAAGCTCACAGCCGACTTGAGGAGCAAAAAGACCCACGCCGATCCTCAACGCCTGATGACTCTATACCAACGACGATGGCAAAATCAAATCGGTCCATGGCCAGATTCTGGGAGCGCCGTTGGCGGGGGAAATTCCGCAAGGGCCAGGACGTCTCTCTGTCCATGGAGCTGGAGAGGGACTTGTCGTGAGGAGCATTTTGTGTCAAAACTTCGGGCGGAACATGACAGTGTCACGTGGGTGCAGACAGGAGGAGATAGCCCACCCGGCAAGGAATTCCCGTCGTGCGACGTCTCCGTACGGTGGACGGGGTGGGGATGAGGTGGGATGCCGTCGCTGGAAGGCTGGCTCGACATGAGTGACATCAGAGTGCGTTTTGCGCCAAGTCCTACGGGGTATCTGCATATAGGCGGCCTTCGCACGGCTTTGTTTAACTGGTTGTTTGCGCGTCGCCATGGCGGAAAATTTATTGTGAGGATTGAGGACACGGATCGCCATCGCTCAATGGATGAAGTCATCGAGCCCATCGTGAATGGTCTGCGCTGGACGGGTCTGGACTGGGATGAAGGGCCTTATCGTCAAACCGAACGGCTCGATCTGTACCGACACAAAGCCATGACCCTGCTTGAGCAGGGCCGTGCTTACTGGTGCGTGTGTACGCCGGAAGAACTGGATGTTCGCAGAAAGGCAGCCCAGGCCAGAGGCGAATCCGTCCAGTACGACGGACGCTGCCGGGCACGGGGCCTGACCGCACCTGCCGAACCGGCGGCGCTTCGGTTTCGGTCACCGCACACAGGGCACACGGTGATCGACGATCTGATCAAGGGATCCATCGTGTTCGACAATGCGGTGTTGGACGATCTCATTATTCTGCGGTCAAACGGCTATCCCACGTATCATTTGTCCGTGGTAGTTGATGACGCACTCATGGGGATCACGCATGTCATTCGCGGGGACGATCATGTCACCAACACCCCTCGCCAGGTGCCGCTGTTCGAGGCGCTTGGCTATCCGGTGCCCAGGTTTGCGCATCTGCCGATGATTTTGGGTGCGGACAAGTCCCGTTTGTCCAAACGACATGGTGCCACGTCGGTGTTGGCGTATCGGGACATGGGGTATTTGCCGGACGCGCTGGTGAATTATCTGGTGAGGCTCGGATGGTCGCATGGGGATCAGGAGATTTTTTCCATGCGGGACATGATCGAGAAATTTTCCTTTGACCACGTGCAGACATCCGCGGCAGTGTTTAACCCGGAAAAATTGCAATGGCTCAACGCCGAATATATCAAACAGGGGACGTCCAGGTGTATCGCGGAACAGTTGCGTCCTCTGTTGGAACAGCAGGGGTATGACTGCAATGGGCCTGTTCAACCCCGGGGTGGTCTGGAAGCGGTGATCCCCCATCTGCGCACCCGCGCGAAAACCCTGGTCGAAATGGTAGAGTGGACGATGCCGTATCTGACGGAACCCGTGGCGATGGATGAAGCCGCGGCGGCGAAATTTCTCACCCCTGCGATGGCTCCCAGTCTCAAAAAGTTTGCCGAACGTGTGAAGACCGTGGAGCCGTTTTCCCAAGAGACGGTTGCCCCCGTCTTGCAGGCCCTGCTTGAGGAGGATCGTCTGAAAATGGGAGCTTTTGCCCAACCCCTCCGTGTCGCCCTCACCGGAAGAACCTTCAGCCCCGGCATTTACGAAGTCATGGACTTACTGGGCAGAGAACGGACCCTGCGGCGGATTGATCACGCACTCCAGCGCATTCCTCCCTCGTGATGAGTGACGTGGGGACAGGTTGTTGGTTGCCGCGTTGCCGGGTCATCCGCAGGCCGTGGGACCCGAAGGTGCCCATCCCGCTCTCGAGTACCTTGACGGTCAGCCGGTGCTTCAGTAAGCTTTTTCACGGTTTTGGGGGATCGTCTAAGGGTAGGACATCAGATTCTGGCTCTGAGAGTGAGGGTTCGAATCCTTCTCCCCCAGCCACTCACATGGTGCCGATGGTGGGTTCCCCATGCGGTAGCCTGTCCTGTTGGGTTTTCAGTGTTGCCGGGGCCTTGGTGAGATCCACATTCTCGTGAGAGCGGCGGGTTGCGATGCAGTCAGGTCTGACGATTGTCGAGTTTCTTGTAGCCGGCCACAATCAGGACGATCAGCGCGACGACCAACGAAGCAAAGCGCAGGGATTCCGGTAATTCCGCCCAATAGCCCCAGCACCCCCGGGTGATGCTCAGGACGCCCCCGAACAGCAAGCCGGTTCCCACCGCCTGCAGAGGGATAAGCGTGCCGACGATGATGGCGATGATGCCCATCGGAACAGAGACGAAGAACAGGCGTGCCTCGAAATGCCGTTCTTGTTCTGTAAGCCTGGCTTCCTCTGCAAGCCTTTCGGCCTCCCGTTCTTTTTCTTCCTCAGCCCCCAGATTGTGGTACTCCTTATAAAAATCTTGCCAGTCGGGCGGTGGACTGAAAGAACTGACTCCGTAATACAGCATCATGGGGAAAATGATGGCGATGCCGAATGCTAACGCAAATTTTTTTCCAGACTGGAACATAAACGTCTCCTTTGCTCTGAACGGTGAAGGGCGGCGTGGCGGTCGGTAGAGCAGAAACGGCGTCGGATACGATCATGCACCCGCTGACGTGTTGCCAACGATTCAAACCACGATCATGTGTAGCAATGGGGCGGATCGTGTGGAATGTCCTGTGTGCCTTGTACTACTGAAAGCTGTTTTTCCGTGATTCCTCTCGTTCTTTGACAGTTCATCCGATCTCCACCAGGCTTTCCCACCAGCGTGGGGGGGCTAAGTAGAACATCAGATTCTGTTTCCGGGATTGATTCGAATCCTTTTTCCCCAAGCATGAGGCGGGCTACGCTAATCACATACTTGCCGTCGTGCTGGCAGTCTCGAAAGCATCAAGCATGATACCATCCATTATACCACTCATTGTGTGGGCCACTGAGAATGGAGAAATTCCTTGTGCCTGACACGTGTTTTGCAACTAAGCGACTTGTTTTTCCTGATCTCATCCCGCTGATGAGAAGGGACGGTGTGCCCGGCACGTCATGGCGATCTCTCGGGAAAGATGCCCATCGCCTGCAAGATAAGTTGGTGATTATTTACAATACCTTGGTGACCACATGTATTCAGAGATTGGCTTCCCTCTTCTTCTTTGCGTCGTTTTGACTTTCGTCTTTCTCGTGTTCGCCATATGGAACTGGCGCAGCGCGCGCGATGCAGAAAGGCGGCTTGAGGAACTTCAGCAGGAGCACAAACAACTCGTCGTGGAGAAAGAGCGAGCCTCGACTTTGGCTGATCGCGTGCCGAAGCTGGAGCAACAGGTTGAAGAGCTTCGGAATCAGCGTGAAGTGGCAGAGAGGCAAAGCACTGAGGCGCAGACCAGGCTTGAAACTGAACGGACGAGTCACGCCGAACGTGTCGTGGAACTGCAGAAGATGGGCGATGAAATTGAGGCAAAGTTCGCGAGCCTTGCATCGGAAGTGCTCGGAAAAAACAGCGCAAACTTCTTGTCACTGGTGAGCGAACGGTTTGACCAACACAAGGTGACCGCGGACAAGGACCTGCAGGAACGTCAGCAGAATATAGAGAGACTGGTTAAACCGATCGGTGACAGTCTGGATAAGTTTGAGAAGCAGGTCGATGACATCGAAAAAAAGCGTGTGGGGGCCTACAGTGCCATCGGACAACAGGTCGAGAGTCTTACGAAAGATCTCACGGGCCTTCGAACCGAAACGGGTCGTTTAGTACAGGCATTGAGACAGCCGGTCACACGTGGCCAGTGGGGGGAACACCAATTGCGGAATGTCCTGGAGATAGCGGGAATGACCGAATATTGCGATTTCGACCGGCAACTGACGATTCATGGTGAAGATGGTGACCTGCGTCCAGATCTGATCATTCGGCTTCCTGGAGGCAAATCAGTCGTTGTCGACGCGAAAACCCCTCTCGACGCCTACCTCGCTGCCGCCGAAGCGAGTGACGAAAATGATCGTAGGCAGAAAATGGAACGTCACGTCCAGCAGGTTCGCAACCATATCCGCAATCTCAAATCACGAGAATATTGGAAGGTTGTACCAGACACGCTTGATTTTGTTGTGATGTTCATACCGGTCGAATCTGCCTTTGCCTCTGCCGTCCAACAGGACCCGAAATTGTTGAATAGTGCGATGGGTGATCGGGTGTTTATCAGTTCACCAACGACTTTCATTGCTTTGGTCAAAGCCATTGCCTACGGCTGGCAGCAGGAAAAACTTGCAGAAAACACCAAAGCCGTGGCTGAGAACGCTCGCGCGTTGTTTGATCGGATCGCGAAATTCGGGGAACATACGATCAACCTCGGGAACTCCATCCGGCAGGTCGTCGGTCGATACAACAGTATGGTTGGCTCCCTCGAGTCGCGTGTGCTACCAGCAGCCCGAAAGTTCGAGGGTTTGGGGGTTGCTCCGGCAGGCTCGTCGATTCCGGAGGTAGAACCAGTTACAGTCGAGCCCCGTGACCTGCAAGCTGCCGAGTTGCTTTCTCCCTCCGTCGAGAAAGAGCCGGAAGACTGATAGTGGTACGTGAGTTCAGCTGCTGAAAACCGTTTTCCTTGGTTTCCTCTCATCTGTTGTTTCCTGATATCAAAGGGATTTACATACTGAAATACACAAAGGCTGTTCGTGCTTGATTGTTTGCGATATTGGATTCCGATCCGTACCTCTGCTGAAAGGCATCCCCTTGGTCCGAACAGGGGTATGACCCCGGTCTTTTGCTTCTCGCAGTTTCCAGTCAAAACCTGTCTATCATCCTGCAAGTCTCACCAGTGTGGGCTTGCCAGGGATAGAGATGGCCAGCTGATGGTCTGTCATGTGTCTGTTCTGGATTCCTGCTTTCGCAGGAATGACAGAAAAGCAAGGGATTTTGAGCTTGAACGAGCGGTGTGTGTATTTAAGTGGAGGAGATAAGTCCCATATCAAAGAGGTTGTGAATGGCGGAACATCCACCGGGCTCTCAGGATTTTATTCGAGCGATAGTGTCGCGCGATCTGGACGCGCAGAAACATGGCGGAGTGGTGCACACGCGATTCCCTCCTGAACCCAACGGGTATCTCCATATCGGACATGCCAAATCCATATGTTTGAATTTCGGGATTGCCCGGGAGTTTGCCGGCGGGCTGTGCAATTTGCGGTTTGACGATACCAATCCCACGAAAGAAAACATGGAATACGTCGAGTCCATTCAGGAGGATGTGCGCTG
Organism: Nitrospirales bacterium; assembly: GCA_007570995.1. Classification (GTDB taxonomy): domain Bacteria; phylum Nitrospirota; class Nitrospiria; order Nitrospirales; family UBA8639; genus Bin75. The sequence goes on along the minus strand of RKSG01000163.1, from coordinate 6,486 downwards.
GCTGGGCTTTGACTGGGAAGAGCGCTGTTTTTTTGCGTCAGATTATTTTGAGCAGTTCAGCGACTACGCGGTGTTGTTGATTAAGAAAGGCAAGGCCTATGTGGACAGTTTGTCCGCGGACGACATTCGTTGCTATCGAGGCACCTTGACGGAACCCGGGCGGGAAAGTCCGTACCGCACGCGGTCGGTCGAGGAAAATCTTCATCTGTTCGCAAAAATGCGCGCGGGCGAATGCGAGGAAGGGGCTCATGCGCTTCGGGCCAGGATCGACATGGCATCTCCGAATATCAATATGCGCGATCCCACGCTCTACCGCATTCGTCGGGTGCCCCATCACCGGACGGGAACCACCTGGAATATCTATCCGACGTATGATTTTGCGCACCCACTGTCGGACGCACTGGAGGGGATTACCCATTCTCTCTGTACCCTGGAGTTTGAAGATCATCGTCCGTTGTATGAATGGGTGCTCAATGAATGTGACGTCGCCTGTCATTCGCAGCAAATTGAATTCGCGCGCTTGAATCTGACGTACACGGTGCTGAGTAAACGGAAGCTGGCCGGTCTCATTGAAGAGGGGCATGTGTCAGGATGGAATGACCCGCGCCTTCCCACGTTGATGGGCCTGAGACGTCGTGGCTATACCCCTGAAGCGATTCGACGGTTTTGCGAGCATATCGGGGTGGCAAAACGCGAGAACGTGGTTGATGTGGCATTGTTGGAGCACTGTGTCAGGGAGGATCTGAATGCACGCGCGCAACGGGTCATGGCCGTGTTGCGCCCTCTTCGCGTCGTCCTGACCAATTATCCCGAAGGCTGCGTTGAAGAACTGACAGCGGTGAATAATCCCGAAGATCCCACGATGGGAACGCGCACGGTTCCCTTTTCTCGCGTTCTGTATATTGAACGGGACGATTTTCGCGAAGATCCGCCGAAGAAGTATTTCCGGCTTGCCCCGGGACGGGAAGTGCGTTTGCGATATGCCTATATTATTGAATGTGTGGATGTGATCAAGGATGAGCGAACGGGAGAAGTCGTCGAAGTGCATTGCAGGTATGATCCGGATACGAAAAGCGGGTCGGGACGCTCTGCCCGCAAGGTGAAAGGCACGATCCACTGGGTCTCGGCAGCACATGCACTGGAGGCGGAAATTCGGTTGTTCGGTCATCTGTTTTCCGTCCCTGATCCTGACCATGAGAAGGCGGGCCAGGATTATCGAAGCCTGATCAATCCGAACTCTTTGGAGTCTGTGCGGGGGTGCCAGGTGGAACGCGCGTTGCAGGGAGCCGGCGTCGGCCAGCGGTTTCAGTTTGAACGGCAAGGCTATTTTTGCGTTGATTGCGATTCTACCAGCCAGGCACTTGTGCTGAATCGCATCGTGGCGCTTCGGGATTCCTGGTCGAAAATAGAACACGGTCAGACGCAGGATAGGCGGTGATGCCATGCAGGTCTTGCTGTGCGCGTGCACTGTAAGGCCGTCAGGAGCTGCAACCAGTCTGTCGACCCTCGACGTGTGGCGCCGGGAGGTGCGAAACCGGCCACGGGCATAAGTTCCCCCGTCGGCCGTATGGCAACCTGAGATCGGGACGCGTTCAGCGGACAAGCATGTCGAAACTCTGGATATTCAGCGCGGCATGAATTTGTAACGAGGCTTTGGATTTGTTCAAGGTGTAGAGATGCACACCGGGAATGTTCTGGTCCAGTAAATCCAGGACCTGTTCCGTCGCCCAGTTGATCCCGATTTTTTCAGCCTGAGCATCATCTTCGGCGTTGGCTAATGCCCGAAGCAGCTTTCCTGGAAAACGAGCTCCCAGGGCGAGTTCGCCCATCCGTTTCATGCTTTTGCGTGATGTGATGGGCATGATCCCCGCGACGATGGGAATGTGAATGCCGGCCAGTTCGCACCGCTCGCAAAAATCATACAGGTCGCGATTATCAAAAAAGAGTTGTGTGCAGAGGTAATCCGCCCCGGCGTCAACTTTGGTTTTGAGATGCTCTATTTCTTTGAGCCGGTTGGGTGTCTCAGGATGCCCTTCGGGAAATCCGGCGACCCCGATCCCCATATGGGGAAAGTGGTGTTTGATAAAAGCCACCAGTTCGCATGCGTATCGAAATCCATCCTCGGCCCGGGGGGCGTGTTCCTGTCGGGCACGATCCCCTCGAAGGGCCATGATATTGTGAATGCCTTGTTCATCGTATCGTTGAAGAATCCGGAGAATTTCCCTCCGGCTTGACCCGACACAGGTGAGATGCGACACGATGGACAAGTGTGTTTCACGGTGCAACCTGACGACCAGGTCGTGTGTTAACTCGCGCGTGGAACCGCCTGCACCATAGGTGACGCTCACATAGGCCGGTTTCAGTGGAATCAGTTGTTGAATGGTGGAAAATAACTCTTGAGACATGGCCTCGCTTTTGGGTGGAAAAAACTCAAAACTGATCGCGGGGCGGTGCCGACGAAGAATGTCCGAGATGTGCATGAAGAATCCTTTGTGTGAAGTGAGGCACAGTTTCGACTAACAGTACTCAACAGGCAGGAAGGAGGCAATATGCTTTTCTCATGTGACGTTCCCCGTTCACTGGTCCTGCTCCGGACGACGGCATTGTCGTGGATCGCCTGGCGGGATGCCTGTGCATTCTTCCCGTTGTCCTCGTCGGCTCCCGCCTGGTGGCAGGATTCGGTCGCCCGTGGTACAGTGCGTGCCGCCTGTCGTGCTTGGGTGCGTGGGATGCCATTTCCCACGATACCGTTTTCGCCAATGTCGAGAGGGTATGATGGACAATGTCCTTCTTCAAGGTCGCTTCCGTGATCCGGTTCATCGTGATTCCGGGAAAGGGGGCAATCCGGCACATGGTCTGGTCATAGCGCAGGTTCTACAAGCCCCTCCGTCATTCCCGCAGTGTGTTGAGCGGGAATCCAGGGGGGGCGGAAGAGGGACGTACTGGTTTGCCTGCCGTCGACACCATACCACGGATGGCCAGGATACGGATGACCCTTGAAGACGAATTTTGCGACGTGCTGAAAAAAGCTCGCATGGGGAGAGGGCAGTCCATCGCGCACGCGGCAGACGCTGCCCATCTTCCGCACAACGAGTGGGAATGCCTGGAACATGGTACCCGCTTACCGTCGGAACGTGAAGCCTCCGGCGTGGCCCGGGCTTTGGATCTCAAAAGCGAGGCGCTTGCCTCGGTTTACGTGCGGGGATGGTTGCCCGCGTATTCTCCAGAGTGGGTATCCTCCCTGGTGGTCACGGTTCGTGGTGCAATCGGAGGCTACGAGGTCAAGGGGTATGTGTTATACGATGCGCGCACCAGACAGGCCATTTGTATTGATACGGCGTACAATGCGACGGCCATGCTGTCGGTGCTCAAGGCCAACAGGCTGACGTTGGTCGGCGTGTGTCTGACGCACGGGCATCGGGATCATGCCGGCGGATTGGATCGCATGGTATCCGAATGGCATGTGCCGGTGTATCTTGGCCATGGCGATGAACCGCTTGTCCCCTGGATGTCTTCCGTGGAGACGGTGATTGTGCCCGACGATCAACACATCATCGCCGTGGGAGACCTGACTGTACGGTGTGTGGCCACGCCCGGGCATACCCCGGGCGGGTTCTGCTACATGGTCCATGCCCTGGGTCGTCCCGTGTGCTTTGTCGGCGACACGCTGTTTGCCGGGTCCGTGGGCCGTTCCAATCCGTTTTCGTTGTACGCCGAGCATTTGCGTTCGGTGAGACAGCGGGTGCTGCAGTTGGATCCGGCCACGGTGTTGCTTCCGGGACATGGACCACCCACCACGGTGAATGAGGAACGCCAGTATAATCCTTTTGGATGACGGCACGATTATTGCATGCCCGTGGCCCCCTGGGTTCCTGCGTGTGCAGGAACGACGACGGGGGTGACCAGGGGGCTGTCAGAGCCTGCCCCTGGGTTTGACAAGGGGAAGCCACCATCGTTTATGGATCAACAATTTTCTTCTCCCGATCCGGACAAGGATGTGCGGGATGACCCTTCGGACGGGGAGGCCCCGGCGGATCGTGCTGACTGGTCTCCACAGTGGGACGATGCTGTTCCCGAGTCCCGGTTGTCGTTATTCCTCGTTCCCGCCGGCCTGTTTGTGGTGACGGTCTTCACCACCTTGTGGGCCGGGGCGTATCAGGTCAATGCCCGCCCCGCGTCGGGGGCCTGGGATTTTCTGGTTCGCTATCCCGGGAGTGTGTGGGAGGGGTGGCCATTCGCCTGCACGTTGCTGGGCATTCTCGTCACGCATGAGTTTGGGCATTACTACCTGTCCCTCGTGCATCGGGTCCCGGCCTCCCTCCCGCTGTTTATTCCAGGTCCCCCTCAGTTTATTGGAACGTTTGGCGCGATTATTCGGATGCGTTCGCCCATTATGAATCGCCGTGCGTTGTTTGACATCGGCGTGGCCGGGCCCATTGCAGGTTTTATCGTGGCCGTGATGGCCCTGATCGTTGGGCTGTCCTATTCGACCGTGGAAGTGAGCATGGGCAGGTATGGTCTGCAACTGGGGGAGCCGCTGCTGCTGCAATTTCTGGCCTGGCTCGTGTTCGGTCCGCTGCCCGACGCCTATGGCATCGTGTTACACCCCGTCGCCTTTGCCGCGTGGTTCGGCATTTTTGTGACGGCATTAAATTTAGTACCCATCGGCCAGCTGGACGGTGGACACGTGGCGTACGCGCTGTTGGGATACCGTCAACGGTCCCTGGCGTTCGTGACGATGGTGGTGTTGCTGGTGTTGGGTGTCTGGGGGTGGCCGGGTTGGCTGTTGCTGGCGGGCCTGGCCGGCCTGATGGGGATCAGCCACCCACCGGTGATTGATCCCGGAACGGACCTGGGGCGCGGCCGGTTATGGGTCGGATGGGGAGCCGTGGCCATTTTTCTCGTCAGTTTTTCTCCTGTGCCGTTTTATGTTGGATGACAGGAACTGCCCCCTGGTCGCCCGGAGCGCCAGGGGCAGGCATGCGTTGCTCAAAGCATGCCCATGGGTTTGACCAGGGGGAGGAGGTCAGCTGGACCGATGACACGTCACAGACATTTGGAAGCCTATATACGTTCGGTGCGCCCGCAGTTTGAAGAGATGCTTGGACAACTGGTGGAGCTTCCATCGGTGAGTTCCGACCCCGCGTGCGCGGAAGCGGTGGCCCGGACAGCCACCGTGGCAGCCCAGTACGGGCAGCAGCTGGGCGCTCAGGTGCAGGTGGTGTCAACCAAAGGGTACCCCGTGGTGTCAGGAGGCTGGCAGGCCGGGAAACACTATCCCACGTTGACGATTTATAATCATTTGGACGTGCAACCCGCACACGAGCCGGAATGGAAGCACGACCCCTTCACGTTTCACAAACAGGGGATCGACTATCGGGGGCGGGGCACCACCGATGATAAAGGCCCGGCGCTGACGGCACTGCTCGCGGCGCGGTACAGCGTGGAGCAGGGGCTGCCCTTGAATCTCCGGTTTCTCTGGGAACTGGAAGAAGAAATCGGCAGTCCGAATTTTCAGGATGCCTTGAAACAGCGCGGTGCCGTGCCTCGTCCCGATTCCGTTCTGGTGTCGGATACGGTTTGGGTCTCGCGTCACCGTCCGGCAATTTCTACGGGGTTACGGGGGTTACTGGCCGTGCGGCTGACCCTTCGAACGGGCACGACGGACATCCATTCCGGATTGGTCGGCGGCGGTGCCAGGAACCCACTCGCCGAATTGTGTGAGGCCGTGTGCACATGTGTGGATGCTCGAACAGGCCACGTGAACATTCAAGGGTTTTACGATGACGTGGTGCCTCCGACGGCCGCTGAAATGAAGCAGTTTCTCGCCTCGGGATTTCAGAGTGCCCAATTCAAAAAGGCATACGGGCTCCGATCCATCCGGACAGACAATCGTGCAGACCTGATCAAGCGGATCTGGACGTCCCCCACCTTTGAGGTGCATGGGTTAGCCGGAGGTCACATGGGACCCGGCGTGAAAACGGTGGTGCCTCCCTCCGGTGACTTGCGGGTCAGTATGCGGCTGGTGCCGAATCAGCATCCTGCCGCCATTCTTTCCCGATTGAAGGCCCATCTCAAGAAACATCATCCTGATATTCGGGTTGAAGTGGACGGGCAACTCGAGCCGTTTCGCGGCGTGACGGAGGGGCCCCATGCCCGGGCATTGCACCAGGCGGTGCGGACGGGGTTCGGGAAAACCCCGTCCCTGGTCCGGGAAGGTGGATCAATCGGCGCCGTGGCCTTGATGGCGCGTGCGTGGAAGGTGCCGATTCTCTTTTTCGGGCTCAGCCTTCCCGAGCATGGCTACCATGCTCCGAATGAGCATTTTGACTGGACGCAGGCTTCGGGCGGGATTCGCACGTTTGTCGAATACTTCTCTCGCGTAGCGGCTCTGCGTGCCACATAGCCTCGATGCCTGTCAGCGTTCCCGTGCGCCTGTCCCTGGCACCCCCCGCCCCTGGGTTCCTGCGTGTGCAGATCCTGCCC
>RKSG01000183.1 GCA_007570995.1 Nitrospirales bacterium | reverse complement strand
GTCTTCGGGCATCCGCGGGTGCCGTCCTCCGCTCGAACGGTGATATTGACAAGGCCCAGCTTACGAAACGTCTGGCTGGACCGTTCGGCCAGCTCCGCGACGATCTCCATGGTCAGCACCGTGGCAGACAGCAGGGACAGCACGGCCGCCTGATACCCTGACCCCGTTCCAATTTCCAGCACCCGTTCGTGTGGTTGTGGGTGCAGTGCTTCGGTCATATACCCCACGATGTAGGGTTGCGAGATAGTCTGGCCATACCCGATAGGCAGCGGATAATCGCCATAGGCTTCAGCGGCCGCCTCTGCCGGCACAAATTCATGACGTGGGATCATGCGCATGGCCCGAATGACCGACGGTTCACGGATCCCTCGTGCGAGGAGTTGCTCCCGCACCATGTGATCCCGTTCGTGCTGTCGGGGAAAGGCATGTGCCAGGGGCTCGAACGGCGTGCTCATCTCCATGTCGTGCGCGTTACGGGTTTGTCGTGCGTGGTCTGGACGACAGGGCCAGTGCAATGACCCGCGTGAGGGATTCGCGTAAGGCCGTATCCTGGACGACGTGCGCACAGTCGGCGGCGATCTTCCAGGCCTCGGTAGACACCCGTGGTGTGGCCGCATCTTTCGCGGTAGCTGGTGCGGTCTCACGGGCGGAGTGCTCTGGGGATGCCGGTATATCGCCGAGTCGGAAAATAATATCCTGCACCTCAACGTCTCCCTGGTTGAAGGCCGCTTGAACGTTCTTCAGCAGCGAGGCTTTAAGATACGTGAGCTGGTGCAGCCACACCGAGTTTTCCACGGCCACATGCAGCGTGCGAAACTTGATTCTGGTTGGCCAGGTATGCGAAGCCACCGATGCGCCCGCGATAGTCTGCCATTGTTGTTGGAGGTGATATTCGCCGAACCGCACGTCGAACCCGTGGCTGCGGGACAGTTCCGTGAGGATGTGCCTGGGAGAAGAAAAGGAGTACATGACTGTGGTATTCTAGGCCGTCTTCGGGGTCAGGATCAACGGAACGCCAGGTGCCGGGTGGTGTGGCGATAAAGGGGCACGGGCGTGCGTTTCCTCGGGTGATCCCGTCCCATCCACCCCGTCCGTCGGGTCTGCGGGAGCGGGGAACATCGCCCCGCCCGCCGCGCCGCAGCGCGTCAACTGAGACATGCCGGACCGCGCCCAACGCTCAAAACTCGCCGTGCTGGCCGCCGCCTGGGGTGCCGCATGGCTGATCATAATTACCGCGGCGCTGCCGCTGGAGGCGGCCTGGCCGCTGATCGGCTTCCGGTGGGTGTTTTTGTATGGGGTGCTGCTGGGGTGCGGCGCGCTTCCCTTGGGCCTGGCCGCGCTCTACGACACCCGCCGGGGCCGCCGCCGGGGCGCGTGGCTGGCCTGGTTCGGCTGCCTCGCGGGCCTGCTGATGCTCGCCGCGATTCTCGCCCTGGCCTACGGCCCCCACTGACGGGCTGCGGAAGCCGCCTCAGATGCCGGGGATGAGGGGCACATTGCAGCCCTGCGCCAGAACGGCAAACAGGGCGAGCGGGGCAAGGGCGGCAGGGGCATGCCCGTCGGCGGCCAGGTGGTCATCCCGTCCGTCGTGTCTGCGGGAGCAGGCATTGGCTCCCCGGCCGTCATTCCTGCGAAAGCCTGCCCTTGGCTTTGACCAGGGGCAGGAATCCAAGGGGTAGGTGCCAGTGGCATGCAATAGTGTGCACTCATGACTCAGGATACAACCATAAAACTCATCGGGAGCAATCGGAAGGCGTTTCACGACTATGCCATTGAAGACAAAATCGAGGCCGGCGTGATTCTCACCGGGACCGAGGTGAAAGCCCTGCGGGAGGGTCGGGTCAATTTGCGCGAGGCCTATGCCGTGGTTGCTGGGGGGCGAGCGGTGCTGCACAACTGTCACATCGGCGAATACAGTCACGGGAATCTCATGAATCATGAACCGTTGCGACCACGCGGGCTGTTGCTGCATCAGAAAGAGATCCGGACCTTAACCGGCAAGGTGCAGCAGAAAGGGCTGACGCTGGTGCCGCTCCGCATGTATTTTAATCGGCGTGGGATCGCCAAAGTCGAGTTGGGCCTTGCGCGTGGTCAACGACGTTATGACCGGCGGGAGACGGTGAAACAGCGCGAAGCCGGCCGTGAAATGGAACGGGCAATGAAGACGCGACAACGGCGGACGTGACGACGAGCTGCTCTCACCCTGGCCCTCTCCCGGGGGGAAGAGGGGAGGGAGAAAATCGTGTGGTGCAGCATGAAGGTGCTTTCGGCGGAGTTTGTGAAAAGTTGCGTGCGACCGGATCAGTATCCCCGGGCGCACCTGCCCGAGGTGGCGTTTGTCGGGCGGTCCAACGTTGGAAAATCGTCGGCGATCAATTCGTTGGTGCAGCGCAAAGGCATGGCCAAGATCAGCACGGTTCCGGGCAAAACCCAAACACTGAATTTCTTTCGGGTGACGACGACGGACAGGACCTGTCCTGCACTGGTGTTCGTGGACCTGCCCGGCTACGGCTACGCCAGAGCCGCCCGCTCGGTTCGTGAACAGTGGGGCCCGATGATCGAGCGCTATTTGACGGCCCGGCCTCAATTATTTGTCGTGGTGCAACTGGTGGATGTCCGCGTCGTCGAAGAGCGCGATGTCACGACGCTGGCCTGGCTGACCCATATGGGGCATCGTCCCATCGTGGTGGGGACCAAGCTGGACAAGCTGTCCCGCGGGCAACGTCGTCCTGGTCTGATTCGTCTGTGTCAGCGCCTGAGATTGGGCGAACAGGAAGACACGGTAGGCTATTCGTCCCGCACGAACGAGGGGCGTCAGGAACTGTGGCAAACGCTGAAACGGCGGTATGAGCAGTGGCGGCCTGGATTCCTGCGTTCGCAGGAATGACCCTCGGGGAGCGAGCGGACGTCGGTGGCGATGATTAAGATTATCAAGAGACGGCAGGGGCCGGAAAAGGACGTGCTGACGACTCGGGCGGTTACTTCTTCGACTTTCCTGTCAACGGGGTAGGGGGTGCGCGTTTTGCTTCAGGAAGCGGGCTTGAGCGGCGGCGCGGGATGAAGAGATTGCCTGGTCAGGTTTTTTCCTGTGATCCTGCGGCATGCTCTTGAATTTCGTCGTTCACCTGCTGAACCGCATGAAGGAAATACGGCCGCAGTGCGTGATAGTGGGAAGCGAGTCGCTCGCCGATGCTCCGTTCGTCCATCAAATCCTGGTAGGCGAGTGCCGCATCCGGGTAAAAAACATCCGGGACATTCCAGAGAAAATCACCCCGGCCAACCTCCGGTTTCACCTTCTCTTTCATCACTGTACCTCCACACGATCATAAACTCAGACAACTTCGGCAGAGACTCCCACCTGGGTGCAATGGTGGCAGTTCTCCCCCCCGCAAGTCAACCCCGTGTATGATGCCACCCCATTCTGGACTTTTGGGGTATTGTTTGGCGGGACGGAGCGGCACCACGGCAAGCCGGGCGGGCGGGCTGGATTCCTGCGTGCGCAGGAATGACCATCTGGGGGGCGGGGCGTCAAAGAAGAATGTTGATATACGACTTGTCCTTCAACGCCGACAACCAGGTGCTGTACGCGTCCCGCATTTTCTTTTGATACAGCCGTTTCTCCACTTCGTCTTTCACCTCGTCAAAGGGTTGCGGCGTGCCCTTGCGTATCTCCCCAAGCAGCAGGACGTGCATCCCGATGTCCGTTTCTATCACCGGGCTGCGCTCGCCTGGCTCGAGCGCATCCAGGGCAGCCCTCAACGGCTCCATCAAATCCTCTTTCTGCACGAATTCCAGGTCGCCCCCCTGGTCTTTCGTCGGCCCGTCGGAATAGATAGACGCCAGTTTCTCGAACGAGGCGCCCGCCTGGAGTTGTCGTTCAAGGGTCTCCGCCCGTTCCCGGACTTCCTCCATACTTTCATCCGGCTTTGGCTGCAACACAATCTGGTAGAGGTGATATTCTGTCGGCGTGGCGAATTCCTGCTCCCGTTCCTGGTAATAATCGCGGATTTCTTCAAAGGGGACGAGAATCCGTCGCTGCACTTCAAACTCCGCCACGCGGCGCAGCACCATCTCTTCGCGGAAGACATCCCTGGAGCGAATAAACTCCGGCGGATAGGCCTCGGGATTGCTCTGGACCTGTTCCCAGGCTTTGTCCACTTCGTCATCGGTGACGGTAATCTCCTTCTCCCTGGCTTCCTGCAGTTGGATCTTCCGTTCAATAATCCGGTTCAGCACCTGGTATTGTTTCTGGAGGAGTTGGGCTTCGAATTCCTCCCCGTCGTACCTGGCTCGCAATCGGATGATTTCATCCGACATCGCGTCGTCGAGTTCGGACAGCATAATCACTTCCGTATTGATGACGGCGGCGATCCTGTCCGACAGTTGGGCCGACGCCTGCAAGACCGGCACCACGGCTGTCAGGCTGCCGATTCCGCACAGCCCGGACAGGATGGCCAGGAGCATCCCTGTCTTGGAGCGGGTCATGAACTGGCGGCGGGCCTGCGCGAGACCGTGCCGGCGTGCCGGCCCTTGGCACTCCTCCCCTGGATTCCTGCGTTCGCAGGAATGCATGCCCCTGGCGCCCCGGGCGACCAGGGGACGGAGGAGGGGGCATGGCATGACGGACGGGGCCAGGGGCAGACGTTGCCCAAGGCTGCGCGCGAAACGTCGGAGCTGATAGAACAGACACGTCATGATCGGGATGGGACTCCTGTAGGGTGTGCGGCCTCCAGCACCCCGTTCAAAATCACTGTCACTTCGGCCACTATCTCCGGCCACTCCTCAAATGGCATGTCCAGCGTGCAGGACGTGGACGAAACAAACTGAAGACGGTCCTGCGCATACCGCCTGAGCCAGTCAAGACTCTCGCGAGATATCGTGCCCGTGGACGCACAGGTCAGCGTCAGTTTGCCATTCACAGCATCCAACGACTCCAAACGCAGCTTCCTGGCCAGCAACTGAAGCTGCATGACTTCAAATAACCGCTCCACGGCCTCGGGCGGCGTCCCGTACCGATCCCGGGTTTCTTCATGCAGCAGGGCCAGGTCGCCAATTGTCTGACTGGTCGAAAGCCGTTTGTACAGGGACAGACGTTGATGGTCGTCCTCGACGTAGTCATCGGGGATGAAGGCCGACACGTTCACATGAATCGTCGGGTCCACGTCGTCTTCGACAGGTGTGCCCTGTTTCCGTTGCACGGCGTCCTTCACCATCTTCATATACAAATCAAACCCGACGGCGGCAATACTGCCGGACTGTTGTTTCCCCAACAGGTTGCCGGCCCCGCGGATTTCCAGGTCTGCGGCGGCAATGCGAAATCCTGAGCCCAGGTCGGAACATTCCTCAAT
>RKSG01000103.1 GCA_007570995.1 Nitrospirales bacterium | reverse complement strand
CGCCCGGGGCATGCATTCCCGCAGTGCCCCCCCTCCGTCCCTTGGTCGCACGGAACGCCCGGGGCATGCATTCCCGCAGTGCCCCCCCTCCGTCCCTTGGTCGCACGGAACGCCAGAGGCATGCATTCCCGCAGTGCCCCCCCTCCGTCATTCCCGCAGTGAGTTGAGCGGGAATCCAGTGGGGGGCTCCAGCAGGCAGGGAGATCGTTCCAGGCAACGGAGACGAGCCACGTGTGATGTGAAGGGAGCCGCCCCGTTCCATCCAAGGCAATCGAGTTGCCCGAGGGCTACTTCAGATACAGCTTTGAACCGATCATCGTAGTCGGTGGAAATGTGTTTCTTGGTTCCGGATCGTCCAGCTCAGTCACGGAACGTCATCCTTCTCCCTGTCGTTTATGAAAATGTATGTGCTCCCGGTAGGCTTGAACAGCCGCCTGCAAAGCGGCTTTGCCGAGGGGAATGTTGGCTTCAAGGGTTTCCTCTATCGCGGGATCGTCAATGACCACTTCGTATTTCTCCTGTACATTCGTCAGGATGACCCCTTTCGCAACCTGCCGGGGCATGAAAATTTCCGTCCACACTTCTTTTTCCACAAGACAGACATCGCAAAAGCGTTCATACAACATGGCGACCCGTTCGGGATCTGTTTCCTGCACGATCGTCCTCCTTCTGCATGCCCCTGGCCCCTCTTGGATTCCTGCGTGCGCAGGAATGCATGCCCCTGGCGCCCCGGGCGACCAAGGGACGAAGGGGGGTGACCAAGGGTGAGCAACAGCCAGGAAGTCATTATGCCTTTTCCCGCTTCCCGTATCCACCACCGCCCGGCGTTTCGATCCGGACACGATCTCCCTGTCTGACTTCCAGCGTGACTTTCCCGGCCAGACGCCGTTCCCGGCCATGCCGAATCAGCACATTGCGGCCAGCATGCCCGGGACGGCCACCGGCCAACCCAAAGGGCCTCGATTTCCGTCGGTCGGATACAATGGTCACCTGAGCGTCCTGCAGGAATTCAATTTCTCGGATGACGCCACGACCGCCATCATAGATTCCCGGGCCGCCTGTCCCCTCGCGAAGCCCGTACCAAGTGACTCGAAAAGGATACGCATACTCCAAGGCCTCGATGGGCGTATTCATCGTATTCGTCATATGCGAGTGCAGACCGTCCGCGCCCGGATGCCCGCCCCCCGCTCCCATACCACCACCCAACGTTTCATAATACGCAAACGGTCGATGGCGTTCGTGATCCCATCCTCCGATGGTCAGATTATTCATTGTCCCCTGACTCGCGGCAGGCACCCGATGGGGACAGGCTTGCGCCAGGGCACCCAACAGCACGTCTACAATTCTCTGCGCAGTCTCAACATTGCCCGCGGCCACGGCAGCCGGCGGCCGGGCATTGACCACCGATCCTTCGGGTGCCCGCACATGGACAGGCACCATGCACCCACTGTTGCCGGGAATATCCAACCCCAGCAAACAGCGAAACACATACGCGGTCGCGGAAACGGTCACCGCATACACCGCATTGATGCTTCCCTTGCACTGCGGGGCACTCCCCGCAAAATCCACGACAGCCTCGTCATCGTCAATCGTCACCGCGACAGCAATCGTGACGGGTGCGCGATCACAGCCATCGTCATCTAACACGTCCTGATACCGGTAGGTTCCATTCGGCAGATGCCTGATGCCCTGTCGCGTCAGCATTTCGCTGTAGGTCAACAGGGCCGACATGTTGTGCTGAACAGACTCCAGCCCATACCGGGCCACCAGCGCCTGGAGTCGCTGCAGGCCCGTTCGATTGGCCGCCAGTTGCGCCCGCAGATCCCCGGTTCGTTCCTGAGGGGTCCGCACATTGGCCAGGAACACATCCCACACCGACTGATTCACGCGTCCGGCTTCCACGAGTTTCACCGGCGGCAGAATGATCCCCTCCTGATACACGTCCCGGGACAACGGCATGGATCCGTGGGACATGCCGCCGACGTCGGCATGATGCGCGCGATTGGCGACAAAGCCCAGCAACAGGGCCTGTGGGCCATGCCCCTGCCCTCCCCGCAATTGCGCTGCCATTGCGCCCCCCTGGATTCCTGCTTTCGCAGGAATGCATGCCCCTGGCGCCCCGGGCGACCAGGGGCCGGGAGGGGGATGACCAGGGGTGATAAAGACCGGCGACACGATGGTAACATCCGGCAGGTGCGTGCCTCCGTGAAACGGATCGTTCAGCATGGCCACGTCCCCCGGGCCAAACGACAGACCCCGAAGACAGGCCTCAACAGAAAGCGGCATGGCACCAAGGTGGATCGGGATATGGGCTGCCTGCGCGATTAACCGTCCGGCAGGGTCGAACACGGCACAGGAAAAATCACAACGCTCTTTGATATTCGGGGAAAACGCTGAGCGCTGCAGCCGCACGCCCATTTCCTCCGCCACGGAACCAAACAGATGTTTGAAGACTTCCAGTTGAACGGCCCCCTGGTCAAAGCCAGGGGCATGCTTATGCACAGGGTTCTCCAATCGTGATCAGGAGATTATGCCAGGCATCAACGCAGGCCCGATCAGTTTCCAGCAACAGCGTGGTGGTATCGTCCTGAACGATCACAGCCGGGCCGGAGAGATGATGCCCCGGTTGTAAGGCCCGGCGATCAAAGAACGGGACAGGACAGGGACCGGATGGCAAAATCAGACGCCGGGTCTCACGCACGGCGTCGGATGAATCCGCGCGTCCCAGTGGCTGTGCCTCCATCCGGGGCGGAGTCACGTGGCCCATCGCCCGCACCCGGAGATTGACGATCTCAAGGTCCGCTCCCTCGTTCCGGTACCCGTACCGCCGGGCGTGCTGTTCATGAAACGCCGCGTGAAAGGCCGGCGAAAACGGCACGGTCAAATCAAAAGACTGGCCACGATACCGGATGTCCAGTTCGCAGTGAATCTGCTGAGCCTGCGGCGGTACCTTCTGGATGGCCAGGTCGTCATGCGCCCGTGCAACCAACGGCGCGAAACGGCGTTCCAGCTCCTCAAACGGAAGATCCCCGGACCGCATTACCGTCTGGACATAATCAAGAAAGACATCCGCCACCAACATGCCCAGGGCGGAGAGCGTTGAAGCCGACAGGGGCACCAGCACGCGCCCGATCGTGAGCGCTCGCGCCAGTTCACACGCATGCACCCCGCCGGCACCACCAAAAGAGAGCAGTACGTAATCACCAGGGTCATGTCCACGCTCGACCGAGATGACCCGAATCGCCCGTTCCATCTCGGCGTTGATCACCTGCACAATGCCCAGAGCTGCCTCTTCGTGCGTCACGGCGGGATCGGCAGAATCCGGCACCCACGCCCGCACCAGCCCCGCCATGGCCTGATGCGCGGCATCCAGATCCAGCGGCAACCGCCCCCCGAGCAGTCCGGTTGACGGGACCCGTCCCAGGATCGCATTGGCATCCGTGACCGTTGCCGTCCGTCCCCCCCGCCCATAGCACGCAGGCCCCGGGTCAGCCCCGGCACTGTCCGGGCCGACGCGCAACGCCCCGCCAGCATCAACACGCGCCAGCGACCCGCCGCCTGCCCCCACCGTATGGATGTCAAGCATCGGCACACGAATGGGCATGCCGCCAACAACCGATTCCGACGTGACGCGCAACGTTCCATTGACAACAGCCACATCGGTGGATGTGCCGCCCATGTCGAACGTAATCAGTTGAGAACAGCCCGCCAGCTTCCCGATATACGCGGCACCCACCACACCACCCGCGGGCCCGGACAGCAGCGAACGGACACCCTCCTGGCGCGCCTGCGCAACCTGAATGCGTCCACCATTCGATTGCATGATATGGAATGCGATCCCCGCAAACGCGCGATCAAGGGTGCCCAGATACCGGTTGAGCGTCGGCGAAACATAGGCATTCACCACGGTGGTGGACGCCCGTTCAAATTCCCGAAACTCGGGGATGAGTTCGTGCGACAGGGTGACAAAGAAACCCGCCTGACGGAGGTAGTGGCCGATGCGACGTTCATGCTCGGGATTCACGAAGGAAAACAGCAGGGAAAGCGCCACGGACTCAACCCGGGACTTTCGCAGGACGCTGAGAAGGGTCGGGAGAGACTGCATCTCCAAAGGCGTCAAGACCTGTCCATGATGATCGAGGCGTTCCTGAACTTCCAGGCACAGCTCGGGAGAGACCAGCGCCGGCACGCTGCCACTGAACCAGTCATAGAGCTTGCGACGGGTTTGCCTGCCAATCTGCAAGACATCCCGAATCCCACGGGTTGTGACAAAGGCCGTGCGCGCCCCCTTGCGTTCCAGCAACGCGTTGGTGGCCACGGTGGAGCCATGAACGATGGTATGGCCAGCATGGGGCGCAAGGGCGCGCAAGGGCAGGTCCCGCACCCCAGCCAGAACCGCTTGCGCGGGATCGGCGGGAGTCGACAGCACCTTCAATGTCCGCACACAACCGGAGGCATGATCGTATGCCACGAAATCGGTGAACGTGCCGCCAATATCAATGCCGAGGGCAAGGTGAGAATGTCCGTCGTCAGATTTCATCGCATCGCGTTCCTCACGAACATGGCATGGCAACGCTAGGACACCAGCGAAGCGGGGGCAGGGCAAGGAACCGTGGTGGTGCGAGCGACGTCAGCCTTTGACTTTGCCACTCAGGGTCACGATCCGCGGACCACCTGGCGCATTGTCAACGATACGCAGCAACGCATGATACAGGCCGGGTCTGGCACTGGTGAACTGAATGTGCAACGCACAGAGTTCGCCCATGGTGAGGATGGCCCCGGCACAGGATTCCCGATCAACGGAAAAGGCTTGAGAATCCGGTCCCTCCAGCACAACGCTCGCGATCCGCAGGGAACCGAGCCCGACATTGGAGACCGTGAGTGGAAATGTCCGCCGCGCGGGAGCGTCACCGTCCTCCGAAAACCGGATGGTGTCGGTGCTCAAATTGATGGACGGGATGACCGCCTTGCCACTCAATAAGATCGACACATCATCGGACCCACTGTTGGCCGTAACAATATCGGGCAACCCGTCATCGTTGAAATCCTCAATCCCCATAGCGGTCGGGACAGCTCCCACGGCATAATGCCCGGCTGGTTGAAACGACCCATCCCCGTGCCCCAGGAGAACGGAGGCGCTCTGGGATGTGCGGTTGGCAACAATCAGGTCCAGATTGCCGTCGTCATCCAGATCCTTGCAGGCCAGCATGACGGGACTGAAGCCAACGTCCAGGTGTGCGGGTTTTGTATACCGGCCGGGACTGAGCTGCATCAGCACGTTGACGCTGTCGGTGAACATGCTGGTCACCAGAAGATCGAGATCCCCGTCATCATCCACGTCCGGCTGCGTCACGGCACTTAACGTGAATCCGGCTGGAATCGTGCGCCAGGGAGTTAAGTGTCCCTGTCCCTGATTCTGAAAGACAGACACATGCCCATCCGGCGTCCGCCAACTCGGCTGGCTCCATGTCACGGTGACATCCGGCAGGCCATCGTTATTGAGATCCGCAAGCGAGACGCCGGTGGGAAACAACCCCTCATGTGTCTGCTCTTCAAACCGTTGTGCCAGCACGAAATCGCCCCGCCCCTGATTCAACAGGACCGACCAGCTGAACGGGGGATAGTACCCGAATCGCCCGCTGTTCACCACGACCATATCCAGATCGTCGTCCCCGTCAATATCCTCCAAGGCGATTGAGGTGGGACCTTGCCCCGAGGGATACGGCACCGGCAGTTCAAACACGCCATTGCCTTTGCCCAACAGGACGCTCACGCGATTGTCCCCGGCCTCGGCCACGGCCAGATCCAGTATTCCGTCTCCGTTGAGATCGCCAGTCGCAAGAAACATTGGAGTCGTTCCCACGCCGAAGGAATAGACGGACTGGAACGTCCCGTTGCCATTGCCCAGTAACAACGAGATGTCATCCGATTCACTGTTCGACGTCGCAATATCCAGCCACCCGTCTTCATTAAAATCTCCAACGGCAAGCCCTTCCGGGTGGACACCCACGGGAGCCGACAGGACAGGGGTGAAGACAAGATTCTGGGCAAGGACGGCATGCCCTCCCCACAACAACCCCAGGCCACCGACCAGACAGGTTGTGACAACACGTTGTGCCCACTGACTCATGACGTGCCGACCGCTCCCCATGCACCTGCACCTTGCGGCAGGCTACCTGTCCGCCGCGAATGTTTTTTCCAACGCAATTTCCACTTCATCCGTCGCGGCCATGCCCCGGTTGCGAACGTGGACAGACCAGGAAGGTGAGGCACGAAGCGTCGCCATCATGGTTTTCAGCAACTCCGGTTTCATCCGGGTTTCCCAGTCGTGCAACCAGGCATAGTCATCATGGTCCCCCTCGTAGTCCTCCGGAAAACGGGCAACGAGATTCAATCGAAGGGTGAACGTCTTTTCTTCTTCGAACATCATGGAGTATCCCTTTCCCGTGCGACGACATGACTGTGACGGATGGCATGTCGCGTTGTGGAGCCGCACGGTCGTTTTTATAATGAACGAAGTACGGCACGCAAGAAGAGTCCCAGGTGCCATTGTACGACGGTCTCTGTCACAGCACAGATTTGTTAGTCAGGAGAAGGATTTATGAATAAGGTGTTATTGCTGGTGTTCGTGATAGCGGTTGGGAGTTTCAGTGGGGATGTCTTTGCTGAAATGTCTGTTGAAGAATGGCTGGATGAGAGGGAGAAATTCTATTATGAGGTTGTTGTTCCAGGAGATGAAAAGAGGATGGAAGGGTTAACAACTCAGTTGCATTTATTTACCCAATCTATAAATCGACCGTTGCTGGAGGAGAAATTAGCGGTTACCGGGTTGGTGGGTCGTAAGCGGGTGCTAATGTCTCGGTTAATGAAGAAGATACACCATTCATATTTATTAGGGGAGAGGGAGCGATACGCCGGGTGTGCTGGTGATCGGTACAATACAGGCTATTTGAAGAAAAGTTACAGCATTATGAGGTTAGCATCAAAAGAGTTGAAAAAGGACAGGTATAAAGGGAAGTATCTTGTCCTGGTGTTTCATACCTGTCGGGTAGATCAAGAGAAAGTTGCTGTGGTGTATGAAGGGGAGATGAGTCGGGGTGGGTGGTATCGATACATTAAAGATGCGATGGCTGTTGACAGGTTATATGGGGATATCCTGGGATATTCATAAGGATAATAGAGAGTTCAGAAGTAAGGTAAAGCCCTTGACTATAGATAAGGGGGCTACGATGCTAATGGATGTGCACGAGGTGTTATTTCTGGAGTGACAGATGAAGAGCAGACCTGCAGCTCAAGTGGTGAGAGCGCATTCCCGATAGTAGCAAACGGCAGAGCGCATGCCCCCCGGCGCCGGGGAGCATCCCTCAGCCTGTGGGATCAGCGGACACCACTGGCCCGCTGTCCACCCCCACAACCCTATTCCTGTATTTCGTGGGCCCGACGATCAAAATACCCCGATCGGGCAGCCCCGTACAAATCAACGCTCGATTCTTCAATGTCCTCAAACGCCTCGAGGGAGCGGGAGCGGGCATTGAGCATCTCCGTGGCATTCATTGCCACGTTCGGGAGAAACGGCATAAAGAAATTGACGGGATTGAGAAAAAGATCGCCAATCTCCGCTGCTGCATCCCGAACCGTCGTCGGAGCAAACATCGGCAGAACCAGGTACGGCCCGGACGGTACTCCGTGCACCGCCAGGGTTTGACCGACATCCTCTGCCGGCGGTGCTTCAATCTCAAACATGTGTGTGGCAACATCAAACAACCCGCCGACGCCAAGCGTTGAATTGAGCAGGAACCGTTGCGTTTCCTTCCCCGCCCCATCGAATTTTCCCTGGACGAGATTGTTGAACAAGCGCGCAGGGAACCCCAGATTATAAAACGCATTGCCCAAAGAGTCCTGGACATCATCGGGGATCACAGCATCGTAGACTTGGGCTCCCGGCTTGATCACATGGCGATCAATATTGTAATTCAATTCAAACATCGTGGCATTGAACGGCTCCCACGGATCGTTCACTGGTTCAGATTCCTCCACATCAAACGGATCCTCAAACGATCCCGTGACGACCGTTTCATCCATGACGGCAATCTCTTCCGAATCATCACCCGAGCTTCGAGCCTCCTCGCCAGGATTCACAGGCTCTGCCATGATCGCTCCCGGCAGACCCAACAGGACAAGCACCACAACGACAGGACACCAGTTCACCATCTTTGCACGAGGCCACATCATCGTACTTCCTCCTTTGTTTCTGCCAGCGACATGACATATCCTGCGTGGTAGCGATCCAGTCGTACCGCACAGGGCGACCATCTGTCCTGCCCCCTCACAGGCACCGGATACACGGTAAGGAGAGGGAGGCAGGGAATCGTTATTCCGAGCTGCCCAGCATATCATCGACCAGCGGGCGGTTGATGTCTTCACACCCCGGGCACAGGATGTCGAACAGGGACTCGTGATCTTCGACGTAATGCCGGTCGTCAACCAGCTTTTCATCGAGCACGTCCCTGTAACAGGTTTCACATAACATCATGACCCCCCGCATAACCGATACGGTCTTTCGACCTGAGCTCCCAGCCATCGCGTTAAGCACCTTCGATCTTCAGCACGCAGCTCCCACCCGGGTCGCGGCGTCGTGCCCGGCCGGCACAACGGCGTCCCGAAGCTCCTCCTGCCCGGAGGCCGTCACGACCAGCCGCGCTGTTGGGCAAGAAAAAAATCTTCTACCTCAAGATCAATGCCGCATTCCGGACATTCGTACGGTTGATCCTGTCTCGGGACAGATAATGCCGTGTCCTGGATACGCCCCCGGCAAACATGATAAAAATGCCCGCCGGCATGTTCGGAATCCAACGGGTCATTTTCATATTTGAGAATCATGGTCCACCTGTCACACGTCAGCCTGTCCCCACGCCATAGCACACAGGCGAAACCTGGTGCAATCCGACCCGCCACGAACGCACCCTGGTCTTCTTCAGCGGATTTCCCCTGCCTGAGTTCTCCTCCCCGCAGGCATCGGGCCTTGCGCATAGCCGTTCTGTGCGTCGCCGTCCTCCTTCTGGCATCGACACCGCATGCCCTGGCCCTGGCACCATCATCTCCATCTTCCACCGCACGGGTGCAGCTTGTTCCCCTCCTGACTCACGGACTCGAACAACCCGTCTTCATAGGACACGCAGGCGATCACAGCCACCGGCTCTTTATTCTGGAACAGCCGGGAAGAATCCGTATTCTTCAGCAGGGCACATTGCAACCCGCACCGTTTCTGGACATTGCCAGCCGCGTCAAATCCGGAGGAGAAAGGGGGCTTCTGGGATTAGCCTTTCACCCTCAATTCAGAAATAACGGGCGCCTGTTTGTTAATTATACACGACAACAGGACGGTGCCACCACCGTGGCGGAATTTCGGATTTCGCACGATCCCAACCGGGCTCTGCCCAACAGTGAGAAAATCCTGCTCGTCATCCCGCAACCCTATGCGAATCATAACGGAGGGATGCTGGCGTTTGGCCCGGATGCCTGTCTGTATATTGCAACGGGAGACGGCGGAGCGGGCGGGGACCCGGACAATCGGGGACAGGACCCGCACACCCTTCTGGGAAAACTGTTACGCATTGACGTTGATCGAGGCGATCGGTACGGCATTCCTCCCGACAATCCTTTCGCCGGTCAGCAGACGGGACAGGCCATCTTCGCACTGGGATTCCGTAATCCCTGGAGATTTTCGTTTGACCGCCAGACCGGTGCCTTGTGGGTCGCGGACGTGGGACAACATGAATGGGAAGAAATCAACATGGTGGAAGCTGGCCACAATTACGGCTGGCGCATCATGGAAGGGGCGCATTGTTTTCTCCCCGCTCAAGGCTGCTCCAGAGCCGGCCTCACGCTCCCCGTGGCGGAATACCGGAATCAGTCCCCCCACTGTGCCATCACAGGCGGGTATGTCTATCGCGGCAACACGATGCCGTTCCTGCACGGCACCTACGTGTTTGGAGATTATTGCAGCGGCCAGATCATGGGCTTGCACGAAGGACGCCTGCACGTCCTCGCGACATCGTCATTGCGCATCTCGTCCTTTGGGGAAGATGAAAACGGCGCATTGTATGTGGTGGATCACGGCGGGGGCATCTACAAGATCACCCGGGCAGATTCGCCGTAATGCGCCTGCCCCTGGCGTTCTTCAACAGGGGTGAGTTGACGGAATGATCGTATCTTGCTATTCCCCTTGAACGTGATCCCAACATTCTCTGTCAGTAAAAAAACCCTGTACAGGCTTGCTCTCGCCATCGTCCTTCTCTACTTCGTCTTGGTCTGTGCATACCGGTGGAGCGATACGACTCCACCCATCGTGACGTTGATCGAGCCGTTCACCCGGGTCGGTCCGACCACGCCGTTAGCGCTTCGCATTGAAGACCACGAGACGGGTCTTCAGGAAATTACCGTGCACATCGCCCAGAACCGTGAGCGTTACCCCCTGGTGCACGAACAGTTTTCCGCGGGGAGACTGCCTGTCAGTGGCAATGCCCGTGGCACATTCGAACTCCACGTCGTCCCCTTTGGAGACAACACCATTCCCAGACGGCGCGGACCGGCCAGACTGGTCGTGACAGCCCGCGATCATTCCTGGCGGGGATTTTTTGAAGGCAACTGGACGCGATTCGAACAGGACGTGACCGTGAAATTTACCCCCCCGCAGATTGAAATCCTGTCTCCCCCGCTGTCCATCGCGCAGGGCGGCGCGGGGCTTATCCTGTACCGGGTCTCTGAAGACGCCACCCGACACGGAGTCCAAATCGGCAACACCTTTTTCCCGGGGTATCCCCACCCCGATCAAGCCTTTAGCATGTTCTCGCTGGTTGCCTTTCCACATGACCTGCCGGCTTCGACTCCGATCCAGATCATGGCTGACGACGAACTGGGCAACCACGGAGAGCAGAGAGTCACGGCCAGGGTGCTTGGGAAACAATGGCGAACTCGGCAGTTGAACATTTCCGATCGTTTCATTGAGCAGACCATCCTCCCCATCATTGACCGGACACCCGACCTCGACGACCTGGCCGATCCGCTGCAGAATTTTCTGCAGGTCAACAAGGGGTTACGCCAGCGCAACACCAGGCAAATCAGCGCCCTTGCCGCACACAGCCGACAGGCTTTCCTGTGGAACGGCGCGTTTCTCCAGCTCTCGAAATCCCAGGTGGAAGCTTCGTTTGCCGATCATCGTCGCTATCGCTATCGCGGACAAGTCGTGGATACGCAGGATCACCTGGGTTTTGATCTGGCCGTCACCGCACACTATCCCGTGGAAGCCGCCAATGACGGGGAGGTCGTGCTGGCCGACTACGTGGGTATCTATGGCAACACCATTGTGATCGATCATGGCTACGGGCTGCAGTCGTTGTATGCCCATTTGTCTTCGTTCAACGTCGAGCGGGGGGACACGATTGCCAAAGGTCACGTCATCGGCCGATCGGGCACGACCGGGCTGGCAGCAGGGGATCATCTGCATTTCAGCCTGCTGTTGCACGGGGTCCAGATCAATCCCATGGAATGGTGGGACGCTCAGTGGGTGCAATCCCACATCAGCGACCACATTCGACAGCACGAAGCCGTGGACCCGCCATCGCAGCGCGATGGCGCCCTCCGTCGTCCCAGCCATCGCAGCGCGATGGCGCCCGCAACCGGCATGCTCAGCAGGTCATGATGGCACGCCGGACTTCCCAAAAATCCCCCAACGATCCGACCGCTCACAGCCGCGTCATCACGGTGCCGCTCGATCACACCGCGCGTCAGCGGTACCTGAACTACGCGTTGTCCGTCATTACCGCGCGTGCGTTGCCGGATGTACGGGATGGTCTGAAACCCGTGCAGCGGCGCATTTTGTTCTCCATGTTCCATAACCACCGATTGTCACCGGACCGGCCACCCATCAAAAGCGCGAAAGTGGTGGGATCCGTCATTGGCGAATGGCATCCCCACGGCGATGCAGCGGTCTATGACGCCATGGCGCGCATGGCACAATGGTGGTCCCTTCGCGCCCCGCTTGTTGATGGCCATGGCAACTTCGGCAGCCTGGACGGCGATCCGGCGGCGGCCTACCGTTACACCGAGGCCAGGCTCACTCCCATCGCCGTTGAACTGTTGAACGAACTCGACAAGGACACGGTGGATTTTCAGGCCAACTACGACGGCAAGGATGAAGAACCTCTTGTCCTGCCCGCCCGGTTCCCCAATCTCCTGGTCAATGGCTCCACCGGCATTGCTGTCGGCATGGCCACGAACATTCCGCCGCACAATCTCGATGAAATCATCAGGGGAACCATTGATCTGATTGACAACCGGCACTGCACGGTCGCCGATCTCATGCAATCGGTGAAAGGGCCGGATTTTCCCACCGGCGGGGACGTGCTGAACACCCGGGCCGAGCTGTGCGAAATATATGAAACCGGCCAGGGAACGATCCGCCTGCGCGGAGAATTCACCGTGCTCCCCCCCGTGCGCGGCCAATCCCGGATCATCGTTACCTCGATACCGTTTGCCGTAGACAAAGCCACGATCGTCGAACGCATTGGAGAACTGATCGCCGCCAGAAAGGTGCCGCAGCTGGTTGACGTTCGTGACGAATCCACGACTGATGTCCGCATCGTCCTGGAGCTTCAGAAAAACGCCGACCCCAACCTGGCCATGGCCTATCTCTTCAAACACACGCCGCTCCAGAATAATTTTTTCGTCAATCTCACGTGTTTGATTCCCGTTGTCGGCTCCACCACACCTGCCCCTGGCGTTCTTAAACAGGGGGCACGCCCGCAATGTCTCAACCTGAAACAGATTCTCGAACAGTTCATCGACTTTCGCCTTGCCACCGTCACACGTCGGTTCTCCCATGATCTGCGTATTCTGGAACAACGTCTTCATATCCTGTCCGGCTTCAAAACCATTTTTGATGCGTTGGACACGGTCCTCACGCTCATTCGCCAGAGCGATGGCAAAGCTGACTCTGCCGCACAACTCCAACGCCGGTTTCCCCTTGATGATGCCCAAACCAACGCAATTCTGGAGATCGCGATTTATAAACTCTCCCGCACAGAAATCGCCAAAATGCTGGACGAGTTTGCCGACAAAACCAGACAGGCCCGGAGACTCCGGGCGCTTCTCGGCTCAAAGACCAAACTCTGGAACGTCGTCAAAAACGAACTCCGCGACCTCGCCGGGACGTATGGCGACGCACGACGGACCACTGTCGGCCTGGGTCAGGTCGAAGAAATCGCCTTCGATCCCGAAGCCTACATCGTCAAAGAAGACGCCGTGGTCACCGTTTCCACGGATGGGTGGATCCGCCGTGTGGGGATGGTCAAAGACTTGTCAAAAACCCGGCTCCGGGACGGCGACACCCTGCTGGCCGCCGTCACGGGTAGCACCGTGGAGACCATGGTGTGTTTTTCTAATTTTGGCAGCGCGTACACCATTCGCATTGGCAATATTCCACCAGCACGCAGCGGGTACGGCGATCCCGCGCAAAAACTGTTTAAATTCAAAGATGGCGAGCGCATCATCGCCGCTCTCGGTACGGATCCCCATTATTCCTGCGGACGCAGGAACGAAACCGCACCCACGCCCTCTCGAAAGAACACAGGCCCCCTGTTTGACGATTCCTGCTTTCGCAGGAATGACGGAGGGAGCAAGAATGACGGAGAGGGAGCGGCCGATGCCGCCTCCTGCCACATCATCGCCGTCTCATCCGCCGGCATGGGCATCCGCGCTGACCTCACACCCTTTCAGACACCCTCGACGCGACAGGGGCGCAAATTCATGAAACTCCGCGACCACGAGGAAGTCGTGAGCCTTGAAGTCCTGCGTCCCGCCAGCAATCGCAGCGCGAGTGCTCCCCCTGTCCTCGCCGTCGTCTCACACCAGGCCCGTGTGCTTCTGTGCCACGCCGGGGACGTGAGTGTGCTCTCAAGTGCGGGCCGCGGCATCACGATCATCAAACTGGAGAAGACGGACAGGGTCCTGGCCGCGCGCCTTCTGTACACCAGGGAAGACCAACTGATCGTCCTGAAGCAGGCAGGCGGTACGATTCCGATTTCGCTGAGGAAATATCAACCGGTTGGCCGTGGCGGGAAAGGCCATGTGCTGTTGAAACACGGAACGCTGAAGGAAGCCCGCGCGCGCGCCGTCGAGCTGCCGGTCATCCAGGAAACGCCTCACACGAATGAGGACTGACGTCACACTGTGTTCCCCTTGGTCACCTCCTCCGTCCCCTGGTCAAAAGCCCCCCCTCCGTCATTCCCGCAGTGAGTTGAGCGGGAA
>RKSG01000090.1 GCA_007570995.1 Nitrospirales bacterium | reverse complement strand
GGTCCCCCCCATGGGTGCGGCCGGGACCGCCCCCCCCGTCGTGACGGCCCTGTAGATGGAGGCGTAGACCGGGGCATCTTTCCCAGCCGTGCCGCTGGCCCCCTTCAGCACGGCCTGAATGGGCGTCTGCCACTGGCCCAGGCCCACTGCCGGGTCGTAGGTGGAGGGCACAACCCAGACCTGCGTCCGCCAGAGGGTGTGCGTCTGCGGGTTGTAGGTCGTGGAGGTCGACCAGCCATCCGGTGGGGCGTAGTCATGAGACGACGCGCTGTACTGCCCGCCGGAGGGAGCCCGGGGAGCCTCGGCCGCGACGGCCACGGCCTTGTAGGCTACGGCCCAGAAGGGCGCCATCGCCCCCGTAGGCCCAGGAACGCCACTGACATCCGGGATCAGCGTCAGCGTGTTGGGGGTCAGCGTGGCGTCGGGGACAAGGGTGGCGGGAATGCGGCCGGACACCAGCGCCCGCCCCTGCAGCACCAGCCTGTCACTGGCCCGAATGTCGCCGTAGTAGATGGTGCCCGCTATCACGAACGGCACCGTCACCCGGGCTAACTCATGGGTATAGTGATACGTCAACCGTTTGACCAACGTGTCAACGGGGGGGGCGCCGTGGACCGTACTCCCCGGCGGCGCCGGCGCCGGGGTTCTCTTGAAAATCCCCACCTCCACCCAATGGCGGTGGCCCTCGGCAAAATGCTGGGCAGGCGCCACGGCCATGCCCATGTTCAGCTCGATCTGCGCCTTGGGCACGGTGTGCCCGGTGAACTCCAGAATTTGCGCCCACGCCCCGGGAGCGACGGTCCCCACGTTGGAATCGCTCTGATGGGCCGGGATGATCGTCCACGCCACTCCCCCTGACTCCGTCTGGGGGATATTCAGCGTCGTCACCACGGCCGGCGTGCCAGCGGCGCCGGGCGTGCCGGGGATGCCCTGAAGCCCCCGGTCGCCCTTCTCTGCCTGAAGATACCGCACCTCGACCAGCTTCAACGCTCTCAGTCCGCGCACCATGCGGATGGAGGAATTACCAGATCCCGACGGCGTGGCGAGCCCCAACTCAAACGCATGAACCGCGAGGGCGTTATTGGCCCCCAGGATATCAAAGCTGACCGTGCCTTCGATGATTCGGATTGGGACGCAGCTCACCAGACTGGCACTGTCCGTGTCACTGGCCGTGGTGGACAGCCAGAGTTGGACGGTCCTGCCTGGCGTCAGGCGGACACCGAGATCAACCGCGGTGTTGTTGTGGGGAATGTTCAGCGAGGCGGACAGGAGGTTGGCACTGTAGGGTTCCCCATACGTTACCGTCGTGCCGCTTCCGCTGCCTGCAGAACCAGAGCTGGAGGAAGAGATGGGCATGTGGGCGACGCTAGCATGGGCTCAGGGGGGTGTCAAGATGGGATAAAGCCACACAGAGTCACTTGCGGGTCGGGGGTGGGGCCCCTGGTCCGAGTCAGGGGCAGACCCTCTCAACCCTGGCCTTCTCCCCAGGGGAGAGGGGCCGGTCCCTTGGTCAGTGCCAAGGGCAGCTCCCCGGTCAAAGTCAGAGCATGCTTTCACGGCCTGGATTCCCGCTCAACACACTGCGGGAATGACGGAGGGGGGTGCATGACGGCCTTGGGCGGCTGTTCAGGATTCCTGTCCTTGGTCCGAGTCAGGGGCAGCCCCCCCCCGCGGGCATGGCCATCGCGTCGCTGACGTGGGACACCCCCCGGGCAAAGCCAAGGGCAGACCCCCTGTTGCGGAAGGTTCTGGCAGCAGGTATAACATTTCAGGCTGTTTGTTCAAATCTCTGGTGCCTGTTCGAGGCCAAATCAGGGGAAACCCGTTCGTCGGAACGACGTCCATCTCGCGAGGTGGGTCGTGTCACGTGTCGGCTGCGAGATGGCCCGGGCAGGCGTGTCGTGCAATCCAGCAGGGCATATCCCGGACGGAAGCAACAGGAGGACGGAAGCGGCATAACGATCATGGCCCGGCACTCGCCATCAGGACGCAATAAGAGACAGAGCAACGCCGCACGTCGCCGGCACGATTGGGCTGTCCATATGCTGGTTGGTCTCGCGGTCATCGTGGCGTACGGGCTTGGCATGCAGATGATGCCCTCCGTTGAAATCGACGTTGAGGCATGGAATCGCGCGAACCCTGCACACAAAATCGATGAGGTGACTGGAGGCATCCCCCATTTCTAAAGGGGGTCGGATTGGAAGTAGATGAGGAGTATCACTATGCTCAAATCGTGGCATTCCTCGATGGCCGATTCGATGGCATTGGTCGGAACTACGTTGGAACACCCCCGCTCTACCATGCCCTCGTGGCCACCATGGCATGGGTGGTGGGCGACTATTCACCCACGGCGATGCGGAGATTCAGTGCGATCCTGTGTCTCCCGGCTCTGGTCCTGTTTTTCCTGTGCGCTCGCGCGTTGGACAAGGACAATCGTGTCAGCCTGTCTTTGCTGTTCTTCCTGTGTCCCATTTTCTTTCCGTTCTTCTTTGTGCTCTATACGGACATGCTGGCGTTGCTGTTTTTGCTGGGGGCGCTGTGGCTGACGCTGACGCGTCGGTACCAGCTGGCAGGGCTGGTGGTCGGGTTGGCGATCCTCGTGCGCCAGCAGACGATCGTGTGGGTGGTCGTCCTGGGAATGATCGCGATGGGCCAGCAGGACGTCTGGAGGCGACTGGCGCACCCTGACTATGACTGGAAAGGGGCCCTGCGGGCCATGGGGCGGGTGTGGATGTTTGGCCTCGTCGGCGTCGCCTTCCTCGCGTTCGTGTACTGGAACGGCGGAGTGGTCCTCGGGCTGGCTCAGCAGACCCATTGGGAGTCGGGGTACCTGTTTCCCACGCAGGGCTACATGTGGCTCTTCACGATGTTCTTCCTGTTCCTGCCGCTGCACCTCTGGAACGTCCCGCGCATCGGGGCCATGCTGGGCCGTCGTCCTGTCCTGTGGAGCATCATTGGGGTCGGCTCATTTGTGGTCTACCTCCAAACGTTCTGGGCGGGCCATATGTGGAACAATGAACCGCACAATTTGCACAACTGGATGGTGATGTGGATGAGACAGGACGTGTGGACCCGGTCCCTCGCTTTTCTGCCCATGCTGTGGGCAGCGTGCAGTCTGTGCGTCACGCCGCTCGCGCACCGGTCGTTCTACTGGCTCTATCCGGTGGCCATTCTGTCTGTGCTGCCGGTGGCCCTGGTTGAGCAGCGGTATTTCATGGCGTCTGTCATGTTCTTCCTGCTGTTTGCGGAGTGGAAGACGGTGCAGGTCGACCGCCTGACGCTGGCCATGTACGTGCTGGCCTCCGGGTGGGTGTATCGCGGCCTGCATTCGGGCGCGTTTTTCCTCTAGGGGCCCACGTGGATCCGGAACACGGGGTGGAACCGGCACGCTGTGCTGACACGCCCCTGAGCATGGTCTGGCCTTCGCATCTGCCCTGGATTCCTGCGTGCGCAGGAATGCATGCCCCTGGCTCTGACCAGGGGACGGAGGGGGTGACTGACGCCCTGACTCTCCTTCGAGACCGCCCCGTTCATTGACACTCAAAAGGCCCTTTCTATACCATCCTTCCTCGTTTTTGTCCCTTGGTCAAAGCCTGCCCCTGGCCCACCCTGGATTCCTGCGTGCGCAGGAATGCATGCCCCTGGCGCCCCGAGCGACCAGGGGACGGAGCCATCGCAGCGCGCTTGCTGGGTGTGATGCCAGGGACGGTCAGGTGGATCGGCCAGGGCGGGTCGGAAGTCCGCCGTCTGCGATAATCACGGCACGGTGGCTTGCGTTGACCACACCCGAACACGGACACAGCTCACATCCTCCAGCACACATGGACAGACACAGCACACCCTCATCACCTGCGCGTTCTTTTCCCCGATCCCGATGGTGGTTTTTTGCAACGGCCTTTACCACCGGCGCCGTGGTCATGGCACTGGAAATTCTGGGCAGCCGCCTGCTCGCACCAGCCTTCGGGAACTCACTCTTCGTCTGGGGAGCACTGATCGGCGTGGTCCTCGCCGCCATGAGCAGCGGATACGCAACAGGTGGCTGGCTGGCCGACCGATACGCATCCGGGACGGTGCTGACCGGATTGCTGTTGGTCGCCGGAACATGGACGCTGCTGCTGGCAGGCGTCGGACAGTCCGTGGTGTTCTCCGTGGCACGGTGGACATCAGACCCGCGATGGGGCCCCTGCCTGGCTTCCAGCGTGCTGCTGGCGGTGCCAGCTTTTTGCCTCAGCGGCGTCCTGCCCGCATTGCTGCGACTGGCCATCGCCGATATGGGCCACCTGGGTCGCCATACCGGCGCCATGATTGCTGTCTCCACGATTGGCAGCCTGCTGGGTACCTGGGGCACGTCCTTTTTCCTGCTGACGTGGTTGGGCAGTGTCACCATGGTCGCTGTGCTGGGGGGCGTGCTGGTGGGATGGGGCCTGGGCTGGTTGTGGTGGGACCGGAGACGGGTCACGGTGGCGAGACTGGTGGTGTGGCTCGGTGTGATCGGCGGATCGGGCTGGCTGGGGCTTCACCCGGTTGTCGTGCAACCTCCGGCACTCTATCAGGCCGACAGTCAGTATCAGCAGGTGCGGGTACGCGATGAACAGGGGCTGCGTTTTCTGGTTCTGGATAATACCTTCCATGCGATTATGTGGAAGCAGGACCCGGAGCGGCTGATGTTGCCGTACAGTCAAATGATGGTGGCCGCGCTGGCACTGCACCCCGCACCGCGCCGGGGCCTCGTCCTGGGACATGGCGGGGGCAGCCTGGCCAA
The DNA here is from genome assembly GCA_007570995.1 of Nitrospirales bacterium. Taxonomy (GTDB): domain Bacteria; phylum Nitrospirota; class Nitrospiria; order Nitrospirales; family UBA8639; genus Bin75. The sequence goes on along the minus strand of RKSG01000090.1, from coordinate 649 downwards.
ATGGTTCGCGCGCCACTGGCCACAACTGGAGCTGGACGTGGTGGAAATGGATCCGATGGTCGTCGAGGCCGCTGAACGGTTTTTTGATTATCAGGCACCCGACAACCACCATGTGTTTATCCAGGACGCCCGCGTCTTTTTGACGGGAACGGAGACACGCTACGATGTGATCTGGATGGATGTCTTTACACGTCACCAGATCCCGTTTCATCTGACCACCACGGAGTTTTTTGCGGAGGCGAAGCGACACCTGACACCGGCAGGGGTGATTGCCGTGAATCTGGCGTCGTCGGATTCCGAGTTGGACCGGGTCAGAGCGGAGGCCGTTGTGTCCACGATGAACACGTCGTTCCCGCATGTGGAGACGTACCGTATTCCCGGCCCTTCCTGGTTGCGCACCAAACGCGGGTCGGCGAATATGCTGTTCTTTGCCGGGCCTGACCGGCTGAATATGGCATCCGAGGAATTTTCACGGGCGACGATTGCCCTGCTGAATCAGGACAGGATGCCGCCCGAAGTCCTGCCGTTCCTGCAGCACGCCAGGCATCCGGGCTGGAATCCCGGCCTCGTCCTGACGGACGATTTCGCTCCGTTCAATATCTTGCAGGGGAGTGGGTAATTCGTGACGCGGGGCGGTGTTGTGCGGCGG
>RKSG01000108.1 GCA_007570995.1 Nitrospirales bacterium | reverse complement strand
CGACCGACGATCCGGAGCGGTGAAATCAATCCAGTCCCCAATCACCTTAATGTTTGATTCTTCCGCAATGGCCATGAATGCATCATCCATAAAACGCCAGCAATCTATCACATCATGACGGGGCCCCGCGCTGGGCGCCGTCAAAATTATATGGCCACCAGGCTTCAGCGCTCGCATCATTTCCGCTACGCTTCGAAAAGGGTTTTTCACGTGCTCCAAAGTTTGCCCAGAGACGATCAAGTCAAAATGGTCGTCGGGAAATGGCAGAGTATAAGGACACGGCATGACGTGCGTCACGCCGTGCCCCGCCGTGATGTCGGCCACGCAATATTCCTTGGCAATATCACAAAACACAGACCGGTACGATCGGTCATCATCGGCACTCAATGACCGACCACCGACATCCAGAACGCGAATGGCCAGACCGATCGTGACGCCAGGATGCTGGCGTGCTTTCCGCATGTTCCGCAGTGACGATGGATGCATGGAGCAGTCTCGGTGTCGTGTTGATAAACTGTGTCGAAGAGGCGACCCTCGTCTCTTTGTTTTCCTCGGAGTGAATCTCCTTAGAAAGGAGGTGATCCAGCCGCAGGTTCCCCTACGGCTACCTTGTTACGACTTCACCCCAATCATCAATCATACCGTGGGCACCTGCCTCCCTGACGGGTTGGCTCCAGCAACTTCAGGTACAACTGACTTTCGTGGTGTGACGGGCGGTGTGTACAAGGCCCGGGAACGTATTCACCGCAGCGTGCTGATCTGCGATTACTAGCGATTCCGCCTTCATGAGGTCGAGTTGCAGACCTCAATCCGAACTGAGGCCGGCTTTTTGGGATTGGCTCCTCCTTACGGGATTGCAACCCTTTGTACCGGTCATTGTAGCACGTGTGTAGCCCCAGGCATAAAGGCCATGCTGACTTGACGTCATCCCCACCTTCCTCCCCGTTGTCCTGGGCAGTCTCTCCAGAGTGCTCGGCATCACCCGATGGCAACTGAAGACAGGGGTTACGCTCGTTGCGGGACTTAACCCAACACCTCACGGCACGAGCTGACGACAGCCATGCAGCACCTGAGCTCACATCCCTTTCGGGATCTTTACTCTTTCGAGCTTTTCCGTGAGCATGTCCAACCTGGGTAAGGTTCTTCGCGTTGCGTCGAATTAAACCACATGCTCCACCGCTTGTGCGGGCCCCCGTCAATTCCTTTGAGTTTCAACCTTGCGGCCGTACTTCCCAGGCGGGGCACTTACTGCGTTAACTGCGGCACCGACGGTAAACCGCCGACACTTGGTGCCCATCGTTTACGGCGTGGACTACCAGGGTATCTAATCCTGTTTGCTCCCCACGCTTTCGTACCTCAGCGTCAGAGACGTTCCAGAGCGCCGCCTTCGCCACCGGCCTTCTTCCCGATATCTACGCATTTCACCGCTACACCGGGAATTCCGCGCTCCTCTCCCGCCCTCTAGCCTCGCAGTCCCCCTCGAACTTTACGGGTTAAGCCCGTAGCTTTCCCAAGGGGCTTACGAAACCGCCTACGTACTCTTTACGCCCAGTAAATCCGAACAACGCTCGCCACCTTCGTATTACCGCGGCTGCTGGCACGAAGTTAGCCGTGGCTTTTTCTGGAGGTACCGTCCGGGTGGTTGCCCACCCCATCTTTCCTCCTAAAAGGGGTTTACAATCCGAAAACCTTCTTCCCCCACGCGGCGTCGCTGCGTCAGGCTTTCGCCCATTGCGCAATATTCCTCACTGCTGCCTCCCGTAGGAGTCTGGCCCGTGTCTCAGTGCCAGTGTGGCTGATCGTCCTCTCAGACCAGCTACCCGTCGTTGCCTTGGTAGGCCGTTACCCCACCAACAAGCTGATAGGCCATGAGCCCATCTTCGAGTGCCACATCCACGATATGGCTTTCCTTCCTTACCCGAGGGACCGGAAGCGTATGGGGTATTAGCCAGCCTTTCGGCTGGTTATTCCCCTCTCAAAGGCAGGTTACCCATGTATTACTCACCCGTCCGCCACTTTACTACCCCGAAGGGCCTCTCGTTCGACTTGCATGTGTTAGGCGCGCCGCCAGCGTTCGTTCTGAGCCAGGATCAAACTCTCAAATGTAAAAACAACTTCCTTGACTTGACAAGGGCCGCCACTTCAACACACTTCTTTTTGCGCCGTTTTGCCGGCTATGAAATTGTCAAAGAACAATCGAACAACGAAGGGTCAATATACTCGTGCGTACCAGACATGTCAAGGGGGCACGGGCACAAAAATTTAAGGGGTTCCCGGACAGGCCCCATCATCCCATCTGACGTGTGTCCCGGCCTGTTCACTCCAGTCTTGCAGCCGTCAGCTGTGCCAGTGGGGAGGATGAAAAAACCGGACATGCGAGTGCTTAAAGAATCCAATCAACGCCATGCCCGTAAGAAACCCTCCAACGTGGGTAAAAAACGCGACGCCGCCCCCTTCGCTCCCGATGCTGAACCCTCCGTACAGCACCTGCATGACAAACCACAGGCCCAGCACAAGGACGGCCGGGACAGAGACCATTTGACTGACAAACCCCAGCGGGATGAGTACCAGCATCTCGTTGTCACGCCCCCACAAAATCGCCTGGTACAGGAAGACCCCCACGCAGGCCACGATCAACCCGACTGTGACAACCGGGGTGATTTCCGCAGGATTATCGTCACGCAATGGAATCATGGAAGCTCGACCGAGAGAACTGAGAGACAGGGGGATCTGCCAACGAATCAGGGCAAGACGACACCGCGGAAAGGATTGAGTAGGTCTGACCCCTGTTCAAACCCAAGGGCATGCGTTTCTGACTGAACGGGGAACGAAAAGCCCGCGGCATTCACATGGCCCCCGCCCCCGTATCGGGCGGCGATGATGGAGACATCAGCCATCCCGCGTTTCGAGCGCAAACTACAATACCGGCGTCCATTCTTCTGATGCCAGATGATGCAAAACGGAAATCCCTGGCACAGGCGCTCTCCGATCTGGCTGGTCATCACCGGACTGTACACGGCTGGGACGGTTTCCCCCGCAAAGGTCACCAGGACGGATTCCGCAACAATTTTTTCAATCAAGGCATGTTCCCGTCGAAGAATCGCCCGTCCTTCGGTTTCCAGCACCTCCTGGGTTAATCCATCCCACACCTGAAAGTCCAACGGATACGAGTCAAGCGCCGCGCTGATTTCACGACTCCCCGGCAACCGCCATTCCCACAGGTCCTTGTCCTGAATATACCGAAGCAACCAGGGAACTGGTTCCTGATGTGCCCATTCCCACGCCAGCACCGCCCCGCTTTTGTTCATATCAAAATGCGCGCAGGGAAAATCTGCCAACACCGCCTGGGCCGTGACGTGGTGATCCAGGATGCAGAAGCTGGCCGTGGATGCGATCAACCGTTCAATCACGTCTCGACCGTAGCTGAAATCCACCATTACGACATGTGCTCCGTCCAGTCCCGCTGGGGGTGGTTCGCCATGTTTGACGGGCAGGTAGCGCGCATCCGGGTATTTTTTCCACAACGCCCACGCCGCACCGAACCCGTCGGCACAATCGGCGTGATACAGGACAGCGGTGGGGTCGGGTTGCGAATGTTTCACGACATCATTCATCACTTCTCCCCCCTCCGTCCCCTGGTCGCACGGCGCGCCAAGGGCATGCATTCCCGCAGTGAGTTGAGCGGGAATGCAAGGGGAGGCTGTTCAGAGAGAGTATACAACATGTTCAAGCAATGCGCATCGAAGTATACACTGTCAACCCCTCGCAATGGTCTGTACATTCCACGTTCTCAGCAGTGCCGTACTCTCGACGCTCTGCCAGCAAAGGCATGCCCCTGGTGCCCGGCCATCGCAGCACGATGGCTCCTCTGGATTCCCTGCGTGCGCAGAGCCTGCCCCTGGCGCCCCGGACGACCAGGGGACGGAGCCTTGTGTTGTTATCGCCCGCCTCCAGCAGTGTATGGATATTTTGACGCCAGTTCTACGAACATGGTGGACAATTTCGTATGCCCGCATTCTTTCAGAATTTGATAAAATGGCTCTCTCGCAATTCCTGCGTGCGCAGGAATGCATGCCCCGGGCGCCCCCCTCCGTCATTCCCGCAGTGAGTTGAGCGGGAATCCAGGGGAGATGTCTGGATTGCTGGCGTTGATTTCAGTCATACCAAGCACCAGTTACAAGTGCATCACAAAACCGGTGTCAAGAGCGATACTGTGTCGGACAACTTAGAAGTGGTCTGTCGTGCCTGCCGCGCTCAAAAACCAGGGCACGAGCATATGCGATCATGAGCTTCTGGCATCACCTTCCACGTCCGATCATCGGGCTGGCCCCTATGGACGGGGTGACGGATATTGCGTTCCGGGACGTCATCGCCACGTATGGCCGACCGGATGTTGTCTTTACCGAATTTACTAATGTCCATGACGTGTGTCACAGCCGGGGGATGGCCTGGGAACCGTTACGGTACACCGAACGTCAACGGCCGATCGTGGCGCAACTCTACGGCAAGCACCCCGATCTCTTTTACCAGGCCGCACACGTGGTCGGTGAACTCGGATTTGACGGACTGGATATCAACATGGGGTGTCCGTCAAAAAACGTGGCCTCGTCGGGATCCGGCGCAGGGCTGATCAGAACACCCGAACTGGCCTTGGCCATCATGGCCGCGACCGCGCGCGGGCTGCGTGACTGGGCCGACGGCCAAACCCTGGCGGAAGCCGGCCTCAAGCCTCGCATCGTCGAACGCGCACGCATGGTTCGCGATGCGCAAGAGCACCCCGCATCACACATCCAACGCCGCGTCCTTCCCCTTTCCGTGAAAACGCGCCTCGGGTACGACTCCATCATCATCAAGGAATGGAGCACCTGTCTCGTTCAGGGCCAACCGGAGGTCATCTCTATTCATGGTCGAACCCTGAAACAAATGTACCGGGGCGATGCTGATTGGGATGCCATCGCCGATGCCGCTGAGCAGATCCGCCAACATGGCATTCTCGTGTTTGGCAACGGCGATATTGGTTCGCTGAACGACGCGATCGCTCGCATCCGGGCCAGTGGTGTGGATGGTGTTCTTCTGGGTCGTGCGTCCTTGGGCAACCCGTGGATTTTCCGCGGCAGGGAATTGATACGGGAGGCTGTTCGACACCGTTCCCCGTATCCGGTGCATGAGCCTTCGGTGTCGTTGGAAGACCGGTTCGACATGATCCTGAAACACGCCCGCGCGTTTGAACACTTTCACGAGGCGCGTCGTTTTCCGCGTATGCGCAAACACCTGGGGTGGTACTGCCGCGACTTTCCCCATGCGGCAGCCCTGCGCGCCGACATGGTCACCGTCCATCATGCCCGGGACGTCGAGCGACTACTGAACACCTATCGGGCCGAACGAGCTTCGCCGGTGGCTGTACCATGCGAGACGCTCACGGCTTCGCCAACGTCACCCTCCCGCCCCCGGCTTGGATTCCCGCTCAAC
>RKSG01000133.1 GCA_007570995.1 Nitrospirales bacterium | reverse complement strand
ACGTGAGAAGGAGCAGCCCCCTCCGTCCCCTGGTCGCACGGGGCGTCCCCTGGTCGCACGGGGCGCCAGGGGCAGGCAGGGGCAGGCATTCCCGCAGTGCGTTGAGCGGGAATCCAGGGGGGGCAGGAGCACCACTCCGGGGGGCCGATTGCCCCATCGAGGCAGGGCCGGGCACACCGTCCCCCTCTCCAAGCCCCTCTGCCGTCCCCTGGTCGCACGGGGCGCCAGGGGCATGCATTCCCGCAGTGAGTTGAGCGGGAATCCAGGGGGGCATCACACGATCACCGGATCGTTTCACCGCAATGGGCAGCAAGAAAAAAGACAAATCGACGAAACAGTCCCACGAGCGACTGCATCCGTCGCCACCCCGGTTTCCGATTACGCTACCCGAGCTGCATCCGTTCGACCAGAAACGCGACCTGCCTGTCCTGGCGCTGCTCTTTGTCGGCGTGCTGGCACTGTATGCCGCATCCGCCCCGCGCGCCGTGATGCTGGAGGACGATGGCTTTTTCATCTCCGCCGCCTGGTTCGCCGCCATCGCGCATCCTCCGGGCTATCCGCTGTATGTCCTGCTCGGCTGGCTGGCCACCCATATCCCGCTTGGCAGTATTCCATGGCGGATGCATACCCTGAGTGGCCTGATGGGTGCTCTGACCTGTGTCAGCGTCGCCTGGATCGTCCTGCGCCGGACCGGTCACCGCCCGGCTGCTTGTATCGCCGGCGCAGCGCTTGCGGTTTCCGAGCATTTCTGGTCGCAGGCGATCATTGCGGATGTCTATACCACCAATTCCGCGGTGTTGTTCCTGATCCTGGCACTCGTGCAGGAGGCCGCGGTCAGGCGGGAGACGCGGCTGTGGGTCGCGGCGGCGGTGCTGTATGGCCTCGGACTGGCCAATCACTATCCGCTGCTGATTCTGGGAAGCCCTGTCCTGCTCGCTTGGGCGGTCGCGGCCAGGAGGGATTTTTGGGGCAGGCTGTACTACCTAGCTCCCATCACCATTCTCAGCTCGGCACTGCTCTACGGCTGGATGGTCTGGCGATCGCATCAGACGTTGCCGGTCGCGTTCCTCGGGCCTGTTCGGTCGTGGGACGAGTTCGTCGCCTATTTCAATAGAGATTTTTATGCGGGTATTGACACCAACCTCAACGCCGGCGTCGGTGACAAGATGCAGTTTGCCACCTATTTCGTGACCGAAGCCCTGCTGCAATTCGGCGTGGTCGGCAGTCTGGTGGCACTGTGGGGAGCGGGGAGGCTGGCCATCTCCCGAGCCGGCTGGCGGCTCACGCTCACGGGGGAGGCACTGACGGTGTTCACCAGCAGCTTCCTGCTTATCGCCATGCTCGGCTTCAACTATGAATTTTTCTGGATCGCCGTTTTTCGTCCGTATCCGTTGATCGCGTACAGTATGCTCGCGCTCTGGCTGGGCTACGGGATACACGCACTGGCACAGACGGTGCGCAACCGGCCCGGGCCAATGATCCCGGTACTTTATGCGGCATCCGGGCTTGTGATCGTGACCCTGTGCCTCTGGAACGGGCGCATCAATTTCCGGCCGCACGACATGTTCGCGCACGACCAGGCCGTGATGACCCTTGATCTGGTGGAGGAGAACGCCGTCCTGATCACCCAGGGAGACGGGTATGTCGCGCCTATCGGCTATCTCCATCACGTGGAGGGACAACGTCCGGATCTGCGGGTGCTGGCCTATAATGGCGTGTTCTTCAACGATCGCATCATCCAGCCGCACTGGGATGACAGACAACGCCAGGTCGCCTGGAGCAGGTTTTTCCGCGAGACCGAACGGCCGGTGTATTATCTGGGATCAGTCCCGGGCGAAAGGGGATACCTGAATATGGGCTTTGTGAATAAATTCACCGACACCGTGCCGGCCGGCAGCGCCATGGTGGTGGAAAATGACCGGGCCAAAGAGTATTTCAAGAACCTGGCCACGATGCCACCACCGGAGGATGACTGGATTGCGGTCCAACGCAACGCGCAGGCAGAGCTTTACGGGCGCTACCTTGGGGGCGTGCTGGCGACCAACCATCCACGCCTGAACAAATATATCGAGGATGTCCTGCCGCTGGCGGAGAGTAACTACTGGACACTGATCAACATGTGCAATGCGCTGCTGGGGAAACAGGACCCCTCGTATCTGGAGACGCTCTCGTCGTACGTGCACAAGGCCAAACAGCTTGCAGGGGACGACAGGAGCAAGACGCAACGGGCAACAGCGATCTATCTGGAAGGGTTGATTGAACAGCGAAAAGGCAATATCGGCAAAGCGAAGGCATTGTTTCGGGAGGTCCTGACCATTGACCGGTTTTTTGCCAATTCCCTCGGCGCTTCCACGAGGGCATCGTTTCTGAAGTTCGTAGGGAGCGGTCGGTGAGAGGGCGAACTCCACGAAACAAAGACCGTCGGGGACTCAGGGAGCGGCCGTCCTCCGGGCCAACCCGTGGTCGTGCCCCCCGCCGTCCCCTGGTCGCCAGGGGCGCCAGAGCCTGCCCCTGGCTTTGACCAGGGGGGCATGCATTCCCGCCGTGAGTTGAGCGGGAATCCAGGGGGGCGTGCCAAGAGCATGCGGTGAAGGCACCCGCCGGACCCGTGTGCCCGGTCATTGGCCTGCCTCTTCCAGAACTGCTTGCACGCATGCCCCTGGCGCCCCTGGCGACCAGGGGACGGGTTGGAATGTGGATACCGTTGTCCCGCCGCGCAACGGCCGGGACAGGGGCGTGAGAGAAGAACAACAGGAGGAAAGACCATGAACCGTCTTGCTTGTGTCTGTGCGTGTGCCGTGGCATTCGCGGGGTGCGCAACCATGCCCATCGAACCTGGCCATCGTTTGTCATCCGCCTACACGCCGGGGCCCTATGCAGTCGGTGTGACGAGCAATTTCGTCAAGGATTTCTCCCGACCGTTCGACGCCTGGGGGGCGCAATACAAAAGCGACGCCTACCGGGATCTGCTGGCCAGAATCAATGCAAGCGGCGAGCCAAGCACGACAGCCACCAATATCTACTACCCGTCACCGTCAAGCGGTGTTCGGGTGGCGAGCCGGGCTGGCCTGCATCCATCCGCACTGTGGGCGGCAAAGAGCGGTCGCCGACAGACCACACTGGATATGTTTATGGGCGATGAGACACTTGCCGGACACATGATGTTCTTCTTTCAAAGCCGGCAGACTTTTCAGAGTTTCATCGGCGCGCCGTTGGCAGAGGGCCGGTTTCCGCTGGTGGTGATGCTCCACGGTCTCGGCGGAGGACTGACAACCTGGAATCTGGCGGCGGAATATCTCGCAAGCCACGGGTACATCGTGGTGACGCTGGCCCATGCGTCGGACAGCAGGGACACGCCGGTGTTTCATGATCCGAACTCGTTGTATGCACAGACCGTGAACGACGAGGAACGCCTGGCCGCTTACCAGTTGCGTGCGCAGGAAAGCCCCGTCTTCAAGAACTTCATGAGGTTGCTCTACGGGATTGAAGGTGAGTTTGAACAGTTGTCTGACTTCCCCGACCCCGCCACGCTGCACGCGCGCCAGGGCGGAGGGCTGGAGGCCGCACAGATGATGGCCAACCTGTTCGAGCAACGAACCGAAGACCTCGGCGCCGTCATCCGTGAGATGACAGCCCTGGGCGACCCGGCAGCACGGTGCCGCGCGAAGCTGGAACAACACGGTGTCACAAAAGAGCTGTGCGGTTTCTTCGAAGGCGCCGTTGACAGTGATCATATCGGCGTCATGGGCCATTCCCTGGGCGCGATCACCGCACAATCCGCTCTGGCCTTTCTGCCCGAAGTGGATACCGCCATCGCATTCAACAACGGCATGCCCAGGCGTTGGGAACCCTATGGCGGCCTGCCCAACGCATCACCATCGGGGTTGCCCGACGGCGTGACGAAGGACATCATGTTGGTCATCGGGTCGGATGATGACTTTGTGCACATGGTGTTCCGGGACATACACCTGAAATGGTTTGAGGATGCGGGTGGCGATATTCACGAGACCTATCCGCTCGACATTGAGCAGGTATGGCCCTCGCCAGGCAACCCGCAGCCCATCGCCCGAGCGGCCTATGAGCGGGCACGGGGCGCGAAAGCACTGATTATGTTCCGCGACCTGAACCACGACACGTTAGCCGATGATGAATTCGACCCTGAGAAACCTGGCACCACCGCCACAGGCCGGCGCGTTCCATTCGACCGCAACGCGACCAGCCTTGCACGATACGACCTCAAGCTGTGGGTAAAAGACGACGGCGGGCCTGTCTTCCTGCCGCACCAGATGAGGAACTACTTCGTAACCGCCTGGTTTGACTGGCACCTGAAGGGCGAGGAGGAAAAGCGGATGATGATTGTGCAACATCCGTTCTCACGTGGCGTGCAGATGATGCGTTCGGAAGGCATTGCTCCATGAGGCAGACATGCAAAAAGCCCCCCGCCGTCCCCTGGTCGCACGGAGCCCCAGGGGCATGCATTCCCGCAGTGCGTTGAGCGGGAATCCAGGGGAGGCCACGTGAGACAGACATGCACTACGACGACGTGACCCCGATATTACATGTGAGCAACATCCAGGCAAGTCTGGACTTCTACCAGACCAGACTCGGGTTCACACGAGTCAGCAGCGATGCACAACTCCGCGACTGGGGATGGGCGCGCGTGGTCTGCGGACATTGCGATTTCATGCTGATGGAAACCCGCGCCGACCTGCACCTGCCACAGGGATGCGACGCAGAAACCAACACCGGCTGGCCGGTGCAACTGTATTTCCTTCTCGATGATGTCGAAACACTCTACCAGCGACTACGCGCCCAAGGCTGCACGGTCTCCGCCCTGCGCCAGACCAAACACGGCCTGATGGAATTCAGCATGCAGGACCCCGACGGCCACATGCTGGGATTCGGGAGGGATTTGCTGGACGAGAACGATGAACTGAAGAGGGAATGAAGGCATGCCCCTGGCGCCCCGTGCGACCAGGGGCATGATGCTCGCGTGGCAGGAGTTGATGCGCCAGGTTCCGCTCCCGCCCGGAGAGGTTTTGCAATGCCTGAGGCGTCATTGGAAAATCCTCTTCTGACCTGTCCATTGATATCGAACGGGTTTGGGGATCTTCTTTATCAGCCCTTCTGAAACGGCCTGCTTAAGCCATTCGTGTAACTGGCTTTTCGTAATCTGAAACTCCCTGGCCAGATAGTCAGGCGTCTGTGGCTCGTTTGAACACTTCCGCTGAATCTGGCCGAGGAAAAACTGGTAGAAGCTCAGTTGCGCCACGTCAGAGGATGGCAGGTGCTCGAGTTGTCCATCGCCAATGACCTGCTCATCAGGCCGGGTACCTGGTGTGTCTTTCCCGGAAGCCATGATTTCGTTCGCCATGGCTTTGTCCACAGCGGGTACAGGGTTGACTCCGGCATTTCGGGAATGGCCCGCCATTGGTTCCCCCGTCGCTGCGGAAGCGTGGCTAAGCCAATCCGTATCCACCGCGCGTGATCCACGGCAGGATTCAAACAGGCGTTCGACGTTGAGGTGGTTCACGTCTTCAGGCGCGACGGTTGCCCCGCGTCCGATTAAATCCGAGTTGCCGGCTTCCCGGTCGTCCGTTGTTTTGACCCATAACGGCACCCAGTTTCGCGCCAGGTTCTCCGTCGCGCCGTTCCACGTCCCACCCTCCCTGCCAGTGTGCACGACCAGTGCCACATCCGCCAGGCAGTAGATAGACTTGTTACGTTGCATGGCGTTACCCACATTGAAACCTGCTTCAGGGTTGAACGGCGAGAGCAACGTCAGGTTGTTATCCAGCAAATACCGCCGGTACTTTACGCTGAGGCAGGCACGCAACAGATTTTCGGCCATCACGCCCACAGCGGTTCCTTCGTCCTGCAACGCTCCCAACATGGCCGATTCATCCACGCCGCGCGCGCCGCCCGAAATGACAGAGTGCCCTGATTGCGACACCATCGCTCCCAGTTTTCGGCTGTAGTCCAGATCACGTTCGCAAGCATCCCGTGATCCAACAACGGCAAGGCCACCACCACTCAGCAGGTCCCGTCTGCCACACCCGAACAGCACAGCAGGCGCGTCGCTCCCCAGGTGGTGTTTCAAGCGCACCGGATAGTCAGAATCGAAACAGGTCATGGCCCACAGTCCGCTCCGTAACCATTTTTCCATCGACAAAGACAGCGCGGCTCCGCGCTCCAGCAACCGTTTAATCCTTTCAAGGAAGCCGTCCCGGTTCTGCCAACCTTGAAGCACAACATTCAAGTCTTCTCTCAACAGACTTTCCGGCATCAACGACCGGGATTGCAGCCACTCGGAAAACCGCCCCCATTCTCCCGGCGTTAAAGGCATGGCCGCGCCACGCTGACTCTTTGCGAACTGCGTGGTCAACAACAAAACCGCCTGGGTATTGGCTGAAGTCCCCACTGTTAACCGCCTGGATTGGTCGAGGCCAGTGCCACAGGAAACACCGGCCCGCTTCCCCCCTGACGTAACAAGGCGGCAAGAACCGCCATCGTCCAGCCCGAATCAACGACGTCATCCACCAGCAGAACAGGGTCGGGTGGTATGCCCGCTTTCACCTCGAACACACCGTCAAGGTTGCGGCATTGATGGTATCGGTTCTGTTGCATATTCTGTGGTTCGTTGGCGCGCACTTTTGTGATGACAGTATGAAAGGGCAACCCCAGACGCTCTGCCAACATACAGGCAAAACCGGGCACAAGGTCCGGATGCTCCAGCGAAGGCACACACGTCACCCATTTGGGTGCCGGGGTTGGCCGCCAGCGTGCTTGAATCATCTCGGCAACCGCTGCGACCAGTTCATCCCGGAAGCGACCAGCATGTTTATCATCCGCCACCAGTTTGCCCCAGCCGGCATCTCCCCAACGCGACAGCATTCGCCCTGGCTCGGATCGCAATTCAGGCTTCAAACTCCCACCAAACTGGTAAATCCTGAACGCGCCTGACGTCAGTTGTATTTTGGGTTTGAACACCATCTCGGCACGACGCAGAAACTGTCCGGCGGCAACGGCTAATGAGTGATCTATCTGAACAGGAACAAGAGGTTCGCCCCGGCACACTGCGCATTGGCCGCAGGGAGCAGCTTCAGGATCATCCAGCGATTTTCGCAAATAGGCCATCAAACAGGTTTCGCTCTTGATATAGTCCTGTACCTCCTGCCATTCGACCTCACGTTGCCGCGTCAGATGTTGGATGCGCTCATGATCCACGCGGTAGTGGACCGGCGTCCGCCGCCATCGCCCTCCGTCTTTGATGATCGGCGCCGGATTCTCCACACTCATGATCTTCAACACCTTCTCAATCTGCCTGGGGTACAGGTTCAATCCGGCCTGAAGCTGGTAAACAGACAACCCATCGCTTGCCCCTAACAATGTCAACACGGCCTGCACATCCCGTTCATCGGGAAAGGCACTATGGCGGAAAAAGCTGTGAATGTCTTCGTCCTCACGCCCCGACAACAGGATGCCGTAGGCCACATCCACAGCGCGACCAGCGCGGCCTACCTGCTGGTAATAACTCACGACAGACCCCGGCGCCTGGTAATGGATGACAAAACCCAGGTCCGGCTTGTCGTAGCCCATGCCCAGAGCCGTGGTGGCGACCAACACCTTGATTTTATTGTGCAGCAACAGATCTTCCAGATATTCGCGGTAGGCATGACTGTCAGAGAAGCCACCGTGCTGCACGCCCGCATGGTAGGCGCGTGCGTGAATCCCTCGTTTGGTCAGCCACGTTGCCACTTGTTCCGCATCACGAACGGTCAGCGTATAGACGATCCCGGTGCCCGGCAAAGTCGGAATAGATTGTGCCAGCCAGGCCAGCCGTGAAACCTGATCCGGAAGATCCAGAACCTGTAACCGCAGACTCTCACGCATCAGAGGACCACGCTGGATTGCAATACCGCCCAACTGCTTTTGAACATCGTTGATGACTCGATCATTGGCTGTCGCGGTGGTGCCCAACAGCGGCATGTTCGGCGGCATTTGTTGAAGGATTTCCACCAGACGGCGGTAATCCGGACGGAAATCATGCCCCCAGTCAGAAATACAGTGCGCCTCATCCACCACCAGCAGCCCCACCCGGTCTGCGACGGGCCGCAACACTTCTTCCCTGAAATACTCATTGGCTAAACGCTCTGGAGAAATCAAAACGGCATCAACCTGATTTGAGAGAATGTGTCGTTGAACCTTCATCCAGTCATTCGGATTAACGGAACTGATGGTCTCAGCATGGATGCTCAGTCGCTTCGCGGCCTCAATCTGATTGCGCATCAACGCAAGCAGGGGCGACACGATGATCGTGGGACCCGCGCCACGATCCCGCAAAATGCGCGTACTGATAAAGTACACCAGACTCTTCCCCCAGCCGGTGCGTTGCACGACCAACATTTTCTGACGTCCATTCGCCAGCGCATCAATCGCCTCCCACTGCCCCCTGCGAAACTGCGCCTCGGGATTGCCTACAGCAACGCGTAACAATGCTTCTGCTTCGTGCTTCTTCATTGCGAGCTTATTCGACTCCTGCTTCTCGACTGGAACAATATCCGGGATGACAGACTGAACGATACAAGGGCCATTTTTGTGTGATTCTTACAGATTCAGAATGCCGACCCGCAACCACAGGAATGGCATGGTGGGAAGTGGTTCCAGGCAGAAACGAGCAACGTGTGGACTGCAGTCGCCGCGTCCCCTTCGGAAAAGATTGCCGGATGAGCAGGACGAGCGACAGCGACGCTGAGCGCATCGTCGGGTCACACACTCGCATACAAGGGCGAGGGCACGGTGGGATAGGCCCGGAATACATGGAGGAATACGGCCTCTGTTTTCTGATGGACATCATCCTGTGTATAAAACGGGTCGGCAAGCCCTGTCCCGTCGTCCATAAGAAAGTTGCGAATGGTTAGTTTCACCGTACTCCGTGTCGCCTCTCTGTCACGCCACTGGTGGATTGCGCGTATCTCGTTCTTGAGTGTCTCCAGTAATGCAATGGCCACCGTTTTGATCCGTTTAATCTCGGCCGGGCTCAGATTGTCCTTTTTCAGCAAGTCAAAAATCGCCAGCGATTCCTCGTCAAGCCCCTCCCGCGCCGCTCTTTTTTCTTCCTCATCCAGTGCACGCGCCAACTCGAATAACGCTTCAAAGGCCTGCTCAACGGTGCTCCTGTTTTTTTCGCTGTTGTATGCAGCCACGATTGCTTCGTAGTGCTTCTGATAATCCGCCCGTAGCGGGTTCCGGGCGAGCAGGAGCCGAAGTTTCTTCTCCACCGCATCGTTCAGCGTCTGCACAATGGTGTGCCTGTCGCTGCGCCGTGCAAATTCCCGCTTCAGCCGGGCGAAATCGATGCGGCTGATGTCGAAGGGCTGTTCTGCATCCGGCTCCCGGACGTCAGGCTGCACCTCAATCGACTCACTGACCACTTCCTGCAACCCGCGAAGGACAGCACTGATGTCGGCCTGTTCACGATCCTGTTGCAGACTCCTGTACACGATATTGATGGCATCACGATCCGCCCGATACCTGTTGACACCCTGGACATTGATGCACGCCCTGAACTTCTTGAACACCTCGCGGCACATGACCTCAAACTGTTTGCGGGTGGTGTCGTTCTCGTTGACCGCATTCTTGCACGCTGCAATGGCCGCGTTGCGATTGAAGTCGGTCTCGTCGAGGACAGGGTCCAGCGGCACCCCGCGCTCGGCAAGAAAGCCACGCACCAGCGCAATGGCCCGGGCCAGGTCATCCAGCAATTCACTGTCGGGCCGGGCCGGGTCAATCTCACCGCCGCCTTCCCCAGGTTGTGCGCCGGCAAACGTCGCCAACGCCTTGCGCAGGTGTTTGAGTATGCCGCAGTAATCCACGATGAAGCCGTTGTTCTTGCCCTCGTGCACCCGGTTGGCCCTGGCAATGGCCTGCATCAACGTGTGGTCCTTGAGCGGTTTGTCCAGGTAGAGCGTGGACAGACTCGGCACATCAAAACCGGTCATCCACATGGCACAGACAATCGCGACGCGGAACGGATGCTCCTCTTCCTTGAACGCCTCGTCCAGGGCCATCCGCTGCATGTTGCGGAATTTCACCTTGTTGCGCATTGATTCAGGCAGAGCCATGCCCTCCTTGATGAGTGCGCGGTATGGCTTGATGTCCAGGTCCCATTTTCTGAACTTCTCAACTTCACCCTGCTCCTCACTCACGACGACCGCTATGCGGGTCTCACGCATCCAGTCGATCTGTCGCTGAAGGCCATCCTTCTGTTCACCGGTTGCGTTCACCAGCTCCGCTTCCAACGCCTTTCTCCGCTCGTCCCAGTAAAATTCGATCAGTTTGTGCATACGCACGCAGGTCACCTTGTCAATGCACACGAACATCGCCTTGCCGCTCTCCCACGCCGTCGAGTAGTGCTGGACGAAGTCGCGTGCCACTTGGTCAAGCCGTTTGCCGGAGGTCAGGACATGGTAGTCGCTCTTCAATGCGCGCTCCAGCCGTTGTGCCGTGTCTATGTCATCGAGTTCAAGCTCTTCCAGTTTCTCGGCAAGGCGATCATTCAGATCGTCAATCGCCACCTGTAACTTCTCGCCGCGCACGTCGTAGTAGAGGGGCACGGTGGCGCCGTCTTTCACCGCGCGGTCGAAATCATAGGTTGACACATACTCGCCGAAGACCTGCCGCGTGATCTCGCCTTCCTTGAACAGTGGCGTGCCGGTGAAGCCGATGAAACTCGCGTGGGGCAGCGCATTGCGCATGTTGAGTGCCAGCGTCCCGTACTGAGTGCGGTGTGCCTCGTCGGTGATGACGATGATGTCGTCGCGCCTGGTGTAACTTTCCGTGGGGTCCACATTGAACTTCTGAATCAGCGAGAAGATGTGCGATTTGTGCTCGCTCAACAGCCGGCTCAAGTGCTCCCCGCTGGCGGCACGGCACCCGCTGTTATCATTCACCACACCGCAGCCGGCAAAGGTTTTGTAGATCTGGGTGTCCAGGTCGTCGCGGTCGGTCAACACCAGAAAGGTGAAGTTGCCGCCAAGTTTGCGGTGCACCTTACGGGTGAACATCACCATGGAGTAACTCTTGCCCGCCCCCTGGGTGTGCCAGAAGACCCCCAACCGGCGATCCCGTCCTTTGCGGTCGCGCACCGCCTGAACGGCCCGGTTGACGCCGAGGAACTGGTGATTGCGGGCCAGGACTTTCTTCGTCTTCCCTGCGGAGTCATCAAAGAGGATGAAGTTCTCCACGAGATCCATGAAGTTGTGCTTGCTGCAGACACCTTTCAGCAGCGTTTCCATATCCACGACGCCGGGTTCTTCCTCGGCCAGGCGTTTCCACTCGTGGAAGTGCTCCCACCGGCTGGTAATGGAGCCGATCCTCGCCTGCTCGCCGTTCCCGAACATCACCACCGCGTTGTGGTGGAAAAGATGCGGGATCGTGTCGCAGTAATCAGAGTAGTTCTGATCGAAGGCGGCCTTGAGGTTCCTGTGGATGTTTTTGCACTCGATAAAGAGCAGAGGCAGACCGTTCACAAAACCGATCATGTCGGCCCGCCGGCGGTAGAGACTGCCCTGAATCCACAACTCGCGCACGCAGAGGAAGTGGTTGTTCTCCGGTTCGTCAAAATCAAATACCCGCAATCGCGCCTGTGCCCGCTCGCCCTTGTCGTTACGGAACGTGACCGGCACCCCGTCGCGCATCAGCATATATTTCTCGCGGTTGGCGGTCACGGTGTCCTGCGATGTGGCGGTGACGGTGAGCTGCTTCACCGCATCGGTATAAGCGTCATCGGGCAGGCCCGGATTCAGTTCCATCAGTTTCTCGCGCAACGTGCGTATCAACACCACCTCGCGGTCGGATGTACGGCCCAGAAGACTGTTCGGGCCGAAGTCTTCGTCGTAGGCGTAGACCGATTCCCAGCCGAGTTGCTCCAGGCAGGCGACGGTGGGCTGCTGGACGAGGGTGTCTTCGGTGTATCTCATTGTTTGTCTGACAGGCTGGACTGATGCACCCGTGCTTCGCGACCGGCACGCGCAAACCACGGGCAACCACCGTGCCGCATTCCTGGCTCAATGACGGTGACAGGCTGCAGGGCCAGCGGCAGTATGCAGATGCAATCGGCAGATGCAGCAGGGAGGGTCAATCAACCAAAGGTCGGAAATCGTCTCCACTCATCGGCTCGTGTTCTTTCCAGTGCCCTTGCATCTCGATCAACACACGCTGACTCGACGGTGCCGGCTGAGGGTTGACACGTACCACCTGTGCCCTGTAGTCGCCCAACCCCTCAGCAAGGGCCATTACCAAATCGTCCACGAGATAACGCGGCGTCCAGCCAATCATATGGTAATCCGTCGTCTGAATCTGCACGGCCAGCCCGGCGACTGGATTGGCCAACTCCAGACTCACATGGAGTTTTTCCTGTGGTTTCAAGCGGTCCAGTCGCTTTTGAGCGGATGGACTGACATGTCTACGCCCTTGCAGAAAGAACCGGCAGGTGAATTCTCCGTCAACGCCCTTCTCAATCTTCGGGAAGACCTCGTAGGTGTCCGTGACACGGACACCACCACTGACTGATAAAATCTCGGCAGGGGTTGCATGTTCTGGAAGATCGAGATTCCGCAGATAGTCCATGCGATCCGGCCTTCCCTGTGCAATGACCCGATTCCTGAATAACGGAAATAATTCCTGAGAGCGGTAATCCTTGTCCATATCGGGGAAATCAAGCGATAAAGGAAGAAACCCCGTCGCCTTCCTTGCACGTTCCGCACCGCCAATGTAGCGAAAACGATAAAGCGGTGGTGTGACATCCAGTCTCCCCATCGGGTACCACTGCCAGCCATCATCTCTTTTATCCTGCCACGCCAGAAACAACGTTTTGGTGCTCATTGGAGAATCTCCCGTAGTTGTCGGATGTGGGGAGGTACCCTAGGTACTCATTTGGAGATTTTCATAGGGTTCGTCTGGCAAAGGCTTCCGGTGTGACATAACAAGACCACGGATAAATTGGATAATGACGCCTTTGTCTTTTGGGTTGCTTTCAGCGACACCAACAGCGAGTGCATAGATGGTGGCGTAGGTAAATGTTCCGCCTTCTTGATCCGTGACCAACATACCGTTCATGTTCAGGAACCAGAGAAACAAAACGGAAGCGATTCTCTTATTGCCATCTATGAAAAGATGATCTTTCACCAGGAGATAAAAAAGATGAACAGCCTTATCCTCCACAGACGGATATAGTTCCTTCTCATCCCACGTTTGGTAGATATTTCCCACAACCTGCTCTATTCCACCATTATTGCGGGCAACGGCAAAATTTTCTACATTCTCACCGCATTCGGCGAGATATGACTTGAATGACTTAATAATCACGTTCGCCTTTTCCACTTCCAACCGATACACCTGCTGATCTTCGGACAAACCATCCGGTATGTTTCCTTCCTCATCATATTGCTTAATCAGAAAAAGAGCGCGCTGGTATTCGACGAAACACCCGAAAAAATTAAATGCTTCTTCCGGTGACAGCCCCGCTGTTTGCAACCTGTCGTCGATTTCGAATGGATCAGGAGTTTCATCGAGACTCGGTTGTTCTTTCACTGGCTTCCCCGAGAAGTCATCATGCAAACCAGCACATCGTTGACCAGCCTGCCCCGGAAATTGACGACAAGCCGGTCGGGGTATGCTGACATGACAACGGAGTGAAACAGCTTTTGCGTAATGCGTCCATTCTATATCCTCTTTATCAGGAAACGCTGCACACCAAGTGTTCCCGACAGGTATTTTCTACTCTCAATCCAATGACCCTTTTCAAGGCCTGGTTCATACTCTTTCACTCTCTCAAATGGCAATAAGGCTTTGAATGTGCGCTTTTCTTCTGATGAAAGCGAAGACCATGAGGCAGAATACGACAAAAAGGAGGTAAAACAGGTACCTGATCTCTCTGCCTCGATTCTTAGACCACCAGGGTCATCGTCGCCACCGTACAAACTCCCACCTGCGGCTTCATATTTTAAGGCAACAACCCATTCCCCGTTTCTTTTGAAACCATACGTCACTGTGCCCAGACAGTCTTTGTCCAGCAACATGGCAAGCTCTTCCTGATACTCGCCAATTTCTGAATCAGATGGGCGACCCACTCGATACATTCTCTGTAATCTTTTCAAGTCCGCGGCCACCTTTGATGCAACATGCCGTGCGTGGATTGCCGTGTGGGTGAAAGTTCCGGTTTGCATGAATTACCCTCCAAAAGAAGGCTCAAAGACCTTTTGCCAACAGGGTATGGTTTCTCTTTTTGTCGTTGCACACTGCAGGACGAGAGTATCTTCCTTACGGGGCACGGTGTTCATTCCGTGTCCGCCAACCTGGCCAGCCGACTCCTGCCTTTTCTGGTGAGTTTGTATGTCTGCAACCGGCTGTTGGGCTTTTCCGGAATGGTGTAT
>RKSG01000100.1 GCA_007570995.1 Nitrospirales bacterium | reverse complement strand
GGGGGGCACTGCGGGAATGCATGCCCTTGGCACTCCGTGCGACCAGGGGACAGAGGGGGGCTTTTACATTCACCTGCTCGGGAGCACAACGGTGCCTCGTCCATCGATCCATCGTTCTCATGACATGCCCGTGGCCATTCCGTTCCTGGTGGTCAACGAAGCGGCGGAGCGGTTCAGCTATTACGGAATGCGGACGATCCTGGTCATCTTCATGACACAGCATCTCCAGAACGCCGCCGGGGCGTTGGATGTGATGACTGACTCCGAAGCGCGCTCCTATTACCACCTCTTTACCTCCGCGGTCTATTTTTTCCCGGCAATCGGGGCGCTGATTGCGGATATCTGGTGGGGGAAATTCCGCACAATTCTGACGTTGTCCCTGGTGTACTGTCTGGGCCATGCGGCCCTCGCGATGGATCAGACCAGGATTGGGTTGACGGTCGGCCTCACGCTGATCGCGGTGGGGGCCGGAGGAATCAAACCCTGTGTATCCGCCAACCTCGGCGATCAGTTCCGCGCCGCGAACAGCCACTTACTCAGCAAGGCGTTTTACTGGTTTTATTTTGCGATTAATCTGGGGGCGGGCATTTCCACGCTCTTGACGCCTTGGTTGCTCCATCATGTTGGCCCTCACCTGGCGTTCGGCGTGCCCGGGCTGTTGATGTTGCTGGCGACGTGGGTGTTCTGGCTGGGGCGGCACCACTACGCGCATGTTCCTGCAGGGGGACCGGCTCTGTTCCGGGAAGTCATGGCCTCGGACAGTCTTCGGGCCATGGGGCGCCTGATCCCCATTTATCTGTTTGTCGCCTGTTTCTGGGCACTCTATGACCAGACAGGCTCGGCGTGGGTCCTGCAGGCCCGGCATATGGATTTACACTGGATGGGCGTGGAATGGCTGCCGTCACAAATTCAGTTCGTCAATCCTTTTTTAATCCTGCTCCTCATTCCGGTGTTTGCCTGTGGCATCTACCCGGCCATTGACCGGGTATTCCCCCTCACCCCGTTGCGGAAAATCGGGGCGGGGTTCTTTGTGACGGTCATCGCGTTCGTCATTTCGGCGTATATTGAGATGCAGATTGCCTCGGGCCTGCGGCCCGGGATTGAGTGGCAGTTACTGGCTTTTCTGGTGATGACCGCGGCTGAGGTGATGGTTTCGATTACCTGTCTGGAATTTTCCTACACCCAGGCTCCGCGGGCGCTCAAGTCTTTTGTGATGGCGCTCTTTCTGCTGTCGGTGTCGCTCGGCAATGCCTTTACCGCATTCGTGAACTATGTCATTCAGGACGGGGATGGGACGGTGTGGCTCAAAGGGCCGGATTATTACTGGTTTTTTGCGTGGGTGATGTTGGGGGTGTCGCTGATCTTTCTCGCAGTGGCCAGACAGTATCAGCCCCGAACCTGGCTTCAGGAGGATACTGCCTGACGGGTCAAGGCGGCCCTGCGTGGATCAGGGCCTGGGGTGCTGACTGAGATAGAAGACCTGATTCACTCGGAAGGCGTGCGTGTACTGATCGGATTGAATGTGTTGTGAATGGAAGCAGCGTCCGTCGAAAATGACCAGGCGATTGGGGTGCATCTGCATGAGGAAGATCAGCTGCCAGTAGGCGTTTCCGTCGTTGATGTAGGCATTCTCCCGTTTGGCGAATAACGGGTTGAAGATCATGCTGTTCTGAAAATGGTCATACCCTTCCGCGCTGTTGAAAAAATCATCGCTCAGTTCCAGCCGCTCGGCCAGGTCGCGTATCGTGTGATCGGGCGCGGGGGGGACGCGTTCCAACGCCGTGGGGAGATGGCGATACAGTCCCGTCCCGCCCATACAGGATTCAGCGGGATTCAGATAGACCATGGCGGTAATGTCCTGGTCAATATGTGGCTGCCGCTGTCCGATGTTGAGTCGGTAGTGCTGGGTTGTGATGCCTTGAAAGACCACCGGCTGCGGGTGAAAGAACGAGTACAGCCGCATGCCCCAGAAGTCGCTGATAGCCTGGACGATGTGGTCGGTGTTCACGTTGACTGAGGCCCGCACGCCTGGGAAATTCCCCACGATCTCAAATTGATCGGTGTATGGGAGTTCCAATGCCAGTTGGAGCACCGTGTCGGGATATTGATAAAAATCGTCAACCAGCACGACCTTGTGTTGGCCCAGACCGACATGGTTGACGGACACCCTGCAGTGCGGATTGATGGTGAAAGTGTCCGGCGAGAGTGGCATGAGAGAGTCCACATGGGATCAGGGAATGTGTGCATGGTGTGCCATTCGATCCCTGTGAGTCAAAGGGGTTGGTGGAAAAGGCATCGCGTCCCGACACCGCTGTTGAGAAGGTTTGTAGTATGCCCATCGTTCCACGTATCGTGATAGCTCCGTAGTGCGGGAGGGCCATGGAAACGCTTCATCGTAAGATTGCCCGTAAGCTCCTTAACCTTGAATCTTCTGATAGCTATAAGGAAGATTTCTCCGTAGAAGGGGATGCTGAGACGGCAAAGCGAATTCGTCGTTTCATAAAGGAGTGCCCTCATAAATTTGTGATTGGCTGCGTGATGGATAAACAGATGGAGTACACGAAGGCATGGAAAATCCCCGACAGCATAGAAGCGCATCTTGGAGGCTTTGAACTGGAAATGCTGTTGGACAAGGAGGACAAGATACGACGCTTGTTCAAGAAAGAAAACCTGCACAGGCATCCGACAAAAGCAGCGGATGAGATGATGGACGCGTTGAAGCGTATTAAGAATGTGTACGACGGAGATGCATCGAGGATATGGTGCTTGTCTCAACCGGCTGAGCGAATTCGTCGGAATTTTGCAGGTTTCAAGGGAGTTGGCCAGAAAATTTCCAACATGGCGGTCAAAATTCTTGAGCAGCAGCCTGATATGAACCTTGCAGGGAAAGACTTGATTGACATTTCTGTGGATGTGCATGTGCGACGCGTTTTTGGCAGAACAGGCTTGGTTGAGGGCAGCAGCTCGGCCCCTGGCTATGACCAGAGAATCATTGACAAAGCATACGAGTTGAATCCTGATTATCCAGCGGCGCTGGATACCCCGGTTTGGCATGTCGGTCGCAAGTATTGTCGCGCGAAGAGGCCGCTCTGCAACGCCTGTCCTTTGGATTCTCTGTGCGTTAAGAAAGGATCAGGCGCATGACCGTTCCGTACCGCGAGCTTTTGTCCGGACTCCGCCAGGCCTTCCCACAGCCGGTATCCGACCGGGTCCATGACAGTTATTTTATTCACAGCGTCATGCGCGCGATGGATAAGATGGACGCACTGAAAAGTGAACGCCCTGTCCTTGGAGAATACGGCCCGCTGGACTATGACAGGGCACAGAACGCGCACCTGCCGGAGAAAGGCATGAGCGTGGAGGATGTCACCACTGATCTGGTGTCGTATTGTTCGGGATTGATTATTCCTGGTCACCCCCACACGCAGCAGAATGTGATCCCGCCACCGACGATCTCGTCGTTGATCGGGGTGCTGCTGGCCTCCTTCTATAACCCTAATCTCGCATGGGATGAATACAGTCACCGCCTGGCCGTGGCGGAAGTGGAAATGGTGGCGATGATGGCTCGTCTGGTCGGGTATGAGGCCGACCGCGCCGGAGGGTTTTTCACCTTCGGAGGGACCGGGACGACGTTGTATGGCGTCAAAATCGGATTGGAGAAAGCGGTGCCCGGTGCCATGGAGTCCGGCGTACGCGAGGATGTCGTGCTGTTTGCCAGCGAGGCCAGTCATTATTGTCGCTACAATGTTGCCGGATGGCTGGGACTCGGCGCCAGAAGCGTGGTGGCTATTCCCACGGACTCACGGAATGCCATGAACGTGAACCTGTTACGGGAACAGGCCAGGGAGTCGCTTCGACGGGGCGTCCGCATTGCAGCCATTGTCGTGACCATGGGCACCACCGATGCCTTCGGGATTGATGACCTGGCCGCAGTCGTGGCGGTGCGCGATGCCCTGGTTGATGAGTTCAATCTTTCCTACCGCCCGCATGTTCACGCCGATGCCGTGATCGGGTGGGCCTGGGCGGTGTTTAATGAGTACGACTTTGAAAGCAATCCCCTGGGGTTTCGCCCCCGGACATTACGCTCACTGGCAGGGGCACAACAGCCGATTCGCAGTTTGTCTCTCGCAGACAGTCTGGGAATCGATTTTCACAAACCCGGATTCGCCCCCTATATCTCCAGCCTGGTGTTGTTTCAGAATCGTGACGACCTGGAAGTCATCCGCAGGCCGCAAGAGCAGATGCCGTATCTCTTTCAGTTTGGAAAACACCGGCCGGGCATGTATACCGTTGAGACCTCTCGCGCCGGAGGCGGCGTTCTTGCCGCGTTGGCGAATATGAAGTTGTTCGGGAAACAGGGCCTGCAAGTCATTATCGGCCACATTGTGGAGATGACACAGTTGCTTCGTGAACATCTGGAAGGACACGCCTGTGCCACGGTGCTGAATCGGGACAGTTTTGGCCCGGTGACGCTGTTCCGCGTCTATCCGCGAGGAGTGGATACGTTTCGGATCAAAGAGGCCGAGCAGGAAGACAGCTCGTATCGGGAGACGTTGTCAGCTCATAATGCGTATAACCGGAAGATCTTCCAGTACGTCCATGAAGAAGCGATGGCGGGTCGAGGCGTGGTGTTATCCCTCACGGATTGTTATCGTGTCTCGCGCTACGGAGAGCCGATCGTGGCGTTGAAGTCCTTCATTCTCTCTCCCTTTGCCGACGAGGACAAGATCGCGGTGGTGATGAAGAAGGTGTTGGAAGCCCGGGACCGGATTGAGATGTGAAGGGTCGAGGGCTAATGTGTGTGATCGCTCAGCAGTTCCAGAAAACGTGGCGCGAGGATGCGGCTTTGAATCACCAGTAATCCTCGTTCTCCCAGTCCCCGGTAGCTCAGATTGATTTCGGTTTCCTCAAGGCGCCAGGAGTACTCCTGATTGAGCCCCCGCACCATCGCTCCCGGGTGGTGTCGGATTTCCCCGAATTGTGACACCAGTGCCTGCTTGATGTGATTGTGCGTCGCCTCGTTGCGGTAGCGAATCATCACGCGGGCGAACTGGTCGTCAATGGCGTAGAGTTTGATCGATTCGACCGGCTCCTGCGCAAAACGGGGCGGGCGTTTCCTGTATTCATAGATCTCTACCCGATCGTCAGGATCAACAAGCACGAGCTGAGGGCGTGCAGACAACGGGCTGCCCCAGGGAATCCCCTGAAACCCCGGGATGTGGTCAGTGGTCGTGTTGGCGGCGACGAGCGGTGAGGGGAGCCAGCTGACGAGGAAAACAAGGTGCAAGCTGAGATACCACAGGCCAGGGACGGTGCGTGTGAGAGTCATAATGTTCTACTGCCAAACCTGCCACCCGTGCTGTGGGAATGCAACAGCACCCTGCCCCGGCTACGGACAATACTGCTGTACAGGCAGGAACGAAGCGTGGGTGGACGGTGAAAAGATGTTTGCATGCCCCTGACCCTCCACGCACCCCTGGATTCCTGCGTTCGCAGGAATGACGGAAGGGGGAGGATGATCTGCGTGCCCGGTGCCTTCAGCCCCCTTTCCTGGATTCCTGCGTGCGCAGGAATGACGGAAGGGGGAGGA
>RKSG01000099.1 GCA_007570995.1 Nitrospirales bacterium | reverse complement strand
GGTAGACTGCGTGGAACGCCTGCATCATGTTTTTCCAATGCCATCATCTCAACCTCGTCAACGAGCACGTCCACCAGCATGTCTGATGGTACCTTTTTCACAAGTTTTCCTTTTTTGAACAGAATGCCCATCCCCTGCCCGCCTGCAATCCCGATATCAGCCTCTTTGCCCTCACCAATACCGTTGACCACGCATCCAAGGACTGAAACGTTCAAGGGCGCCGTAATATGGCTCAACCGTTTTTCTATTTCGTTGGCCAGCCGCACCACGTCAATTTCCACTCGCCCGCAGGTCGGACAGGCAATGACATTGACTCCGCGATGACGAAGCTCCAGGGACTTCAGAATCTCAAACCCAACTTTCACCTCTTCCACGGGATCGGCGGCCAGTGACACCCGCAGGGTATCGCCGATGCCCTGGGACAATAACCACCCCAACCCAATGGCGGATTTGACCGCTCCTGTCATCGCCGTCCCTGCTTCGGTGATACCAATATGCAGCGGATAATCAGACTGATGGGCAAACAACCAGTAGGCATCAACGGCCATGTGGACGTCCGACGCTTTCAACGACACCTTCATGTTCGTGAAGCCCATGTCTTCGATGGCATGAACGGCATTCAACGCCGACTCCGCCAGGGCCTCTGCCGTTGGATACCCGTACTTCTCCAGAAGCGGACGCTCCAACGAACCGCCATTGACGCCCACACGAAGAGGAATGCCTCGATCCTGCACCGCGTGAATGACTTCGGCCAGCTTCCACCACGGCCCGATATTGCCCGGATTGATGCGCACACAGTCCACCACCTGAGCAGCGTTGAGTGCCAGGCGATGGTCAAAGTGCACATCCGCAATTAACGGGATGGTTGTGTGGGCTTTGATGGTGGGAAGGGCCTCGACAGCTTCCTGATCCGGCACCGCAATCCGCACAATTTCACAGCCAGCCTGTTCCAGCCGGCGGATTTGTTCGATGGTGCCCTGTCTGTCCCGCGGATGCGGGATGGTCATGGACTGGACGGAAACGGGTGCCCCCCCGCCAATGGCGACAGAACCCACCCGGATGGCCCTGGTCTTCTTGCGAGTGATATGCATGGAAGGCACACCCGATGTCAGGTCAACACCGTGGGGACAGAAACCTGTGCGAACAACCGTTTCGCATGCTGGTAAATGCCGTCAGCCGTCAAGGAGTAGTGCTCACGCAGCAACTCCTGCGGCCCCTGTTCAATGAACCGGTCAGGAAGCCCCACGCACTTTGTTGGCACATGCATCATTTCTTCTTCGGAGAGCCACTCCAGTACCGCGGACCCAAAGCCACCCATGACGGATGATTCTTCGATGGTGAGCAGACATTTCACATGTCTCGCAACATCGCCAAGCAGCTCACCATCAAGGGGTTTGACAAATCGCGCGTTCATCACCGCGGCGGAAATCCCCTCCTGCTCCAGCCGTTCAGCTGCTTCCACCGCCTTATGCACCATCACCCCGACCGCCACCAGGGCAATATCCGTCCCTTCCCGTAACAGGACCCCCTTGCCCAACGGCAGCACTTCCGGTACGGGGTCCATGTCTACCCCCAAGCTCGCGCCTCGTGGGTAACGAACCGCGACCGGTCGGTTACAACTGATACAGGACTTGACCATATGCTGTAATTCATTTTCGTCCGCCGGGGCCATAACCACCATGTTGGGAATATGCCGAAGGTACGCCAGATCAAAGGCCCCATGATGCGTGGCCCCATCCTCAGCGACAAGCCCACCTCGATCAATACAAAATGTCACCGGAAGATTCTGTGTGGCCACGTCATGAATGACCTGGTCGTATGCCCGTTGCAGGAAGGTGGAATAAATGGGAATCACCGGCCGCATGCCCTGTGCGGCCATGCCCGCGGCAAACGTCACGGCATGTTGCTCGGCAATGCCCACGTCATAGAGTCGATCGGGAAACGCATCCTTAAAAGCCGTCAATCCGGTCCCTTCACACATCGCAGCCGTAATCGCCACAATGCGTGGATCATCTTTGGCCAGGCGAAGCAATGTCTCAATGGCCACGCTGCTGTACGAGGGACATTTGGCCCGTTGCTTGGGGGCCCCCGTTTTCACGTCAAAGGGCGCACTGGCATGAAACCACACAGGATTCTTCATGGCCGGCTCATAGCCCAACCCTTTTTTCGTGACCACGTGCAACAACGTGGGCCCGTTCAGCGTGAGGACGTTTTGCAACGTGGGCAACAAATGCGCAAATTTGTGGCCGTCAATGGGGCCGACATACCGAAAGCCCAGTTCTTCAAACAACAACCCCGGCAACACCAGCCCCTTCGCCAGTTCCTGCGCCCGGTTGGCAATTTTCTTCACTGGCTCACCAATATGCGGAACCAGACCCAGAATTTGATTCGTTTCTTTCTGGATACGTGTGCAAAACTCACCTGTAATCAGTCGGTTCAGATAGGCGGAAATGGCCCCGACGTTTTGTGAAATCGACATCTGGTTATCATTCAAAATCACGACCATGTCTTTCTGGAACGCACCGGCGTGCTGTAGACCTTCCAGCGTTAAACCAGCTGTCAGTGCGCCATCGCCGACGACACAGACAACCTTGTGGGATTGTTGACGTTGCTCACGAGCCTCCACAAATCCCGTCGCCGCCGAAACCCCGGTGCCCGCATGACCGGCATCAAACGTGTCATACCGACTTTCTTCCCGCTTGCAAAACCCACTTAATCCCTCAAATTGCCGGATCGTGGGAAACTGTTCCTGGCGTCCGGTCAACAGTTTATGGGCGTAGGTTTGATTGCTGGTATCCCACACAATCAGATCGTCGGGAGTGTGCAACACGTAATGGAGCGCCACCGTCAATTCAACGACGCCCAGATTCGAGGCAAGATGCCCGCCCACATTCGAGATGACGGACACAATCTGTTCACGAATTTCCTCGCACAGTCGAGGAAACTGTTCAGGAGACAATTTTCTGAGATCAGCGGGACTTTCGATCCTTTTCAGGATAGACACCACCCCACCTCTTCACCGAAAATGCAGGCGCAACCCGCCCACGACCGGCTCATGGCTGATGGGAAACTCATGGGGTGGCGGAGTGTGGCAAACCCACGACACGGTGTCAAGGTATGAACCCGGCACCTCACGACGGAGAACGCGCGAGCTTGTTTCGCAATGTTTCCAACAAACCGTCCAGTGATTCGGCCTTGATGATCCGCTCAAACTGGCCCCGAAAATTTTTGACCAGACTGATACCGTCAATAACCACGTCATAGACTTTCCACGTCTCCGCATGTTTCAACAACCGGTAATGGATAGCCAGATCTTCTACACTGTTTGAGAAGACTTTCGTCTGCACTTCCGCGAAATTTCCTTTGCGCCGTTCCCCGAGGTATTCCACCTGTTCACCGGAATAGTTGTCCACGTTCCCGGCATATGTTTTCGAGAGCAATTGCTGAAACAGGTCCACAAATTCTTTCCGTTGGGCGTCATCCAAACTCTCCCACTGCCTTCTTCCCAATGTCCGTTTTCCCATTTCCTCGTGATCGAACCGTTCCCTGACGAGTGCCTCCAGCATCTCTCGACGCTCCCCAGCACGTTCGGGCCCCTGGAGTGATGCATCTCCCAGCACAACCAGGACCTGATCAATGGTCCCACGCATGGCTGCAGTGGGAGATTCCGCCCTCGCCTCGGTCACGAGTATCGCCAGTAAGCCCGCCATCACCAACCCGAGCAGACCGGCACCAGTCAGCACGCGCAACGTTGTGTCCATAGTTCTCACTCCCATGACAATGATTCCCGATTATCGCTGATACCTCACGCCGTTAAGTTTCTAGTCGCAAGTCGCATGTCCGCTAAGCTCAAGAAGAAATGTTTCGAAAAACCGGGTGAGTCCGGCTGAAGCCACATTTTTCTGCCGACGCAGGCGATTCAACGCCGCCCAGAGCCGGGGTGCCGTGACAACGGCCCACACCCCTCGATGGAACGTGGCGGGGTGGCACAACAGACCCACGTCACGTGGCACGTCCTCATCCACAAGATCCGAAATTGACCGGACCACCACAAATGGGATTCCATGTTGCGCAGCAACCGATCCAATCGCTGCACTCTCCATATCCAGACCGCTCGCCTCACAGGCACGGCCAATGGACTGCTTTTCCCGGGCCAGACATACCATATTCTGAACCGTCACCATACGCCCGGGGATCACCGCACAACCTGACGATTGTGCCACATCCTGTGCCTTTTGTCGATAGAACACGTTGCAGGCAAGCGAGGTTTCGGGGACGACAGACTCCGTGCTGTGATCCAAGGCACAACCAAGCACCTGTTCCGGTATCACCAGATCACCGATGTGAGCGGGAACCAGTGCACCAGCATACCCAGACGCAATGCAAACGGTCCAGGGCCGTTGAGCGACAACAGCCTGACAGGCAGCCCGGGCCTTTGCCGGCCCGATCCCTGTCTGAATGACAGCAACGAAACACGAAGGATGCTCCCACCCATACCATGTCACCCCACCGACCCGTTCCACGCGACGAGTCGGCAACGCACGCACAATGGCCCGACACTCCCAGGATGTCGCAGCAAAGACGGCAAAATGTTCCAGGAAGCACTCCGGAAAACAGAGACGGCGGACAGGAATAATGGCCAATCGCCGAGGGCTATGGCCGGCTCCGGACTGACCGGGCGACAGCATCAGCCTTCGTCTGCCCGTGCATACGAACATTCCGATACATGGCCAACGCCCACATGGGGAAATACTTACTGTACCCGTGATAGCGCAGATAGAAGACACGAGGAAAGCCCGTGCCCGTATGGTACGGCTCGACCCATGTTCCATTGCTCTGCTGGCAGCGAAGCAAAAAATTCACGCCTCGCACGACACTCAAGGAATCCGAGACACCGGCAGCCAGTAAGGCCATCAGTGCCCAGGATGTCTGCGAGGGGGTGCTGTCTCCGCCTGACCGCGCCCGACCAGCATACGACTCGCAGGATTCACCCCACCCGCCATCCACATTTTGTCTGGATTCCACCCACGCCACAGCATGTTGAATCCATGGAGCAGACATCGGTTCGCCAATGGCCTGGAGACCGGTCAGGACACACCACGTGCCATACAGGTAATTGACGCCCCACCGCCCGTACCAACTGCCATCAGCCTCCTGCTCCCGCCGTAGAAATTCAAGCGCCGGTGCCACGGCTGGATGGGAGCTGTCATAGCCCAGGACACCAAGCATCTCCAGACATCTCCCTGTTAAGTCCGCTGTTGGTGGATCAAGCAATGCCTGATGATCGGCGAAAGGAATTTTATTGAAAATCAATCGGTCATTGTCCCGATCATACGCCCCCCACCCGCCATTGGAGCTTTGCATGGCCAACACCCACTGACTCCCCCGCCAAATGGCTTCATCGCGGTCGGGCGGCTGAAGCGGCGAGCATTTCGCCAGAGCGATCACCACGGCGGCAGTATCATCAACATCGGGATACCACTCATTGTCAAACTGGAATCCCCATCCGCCAGGTCTGGCCGTGGGAGCGGATATGCTCCAGTCCCCCACCCTCCTGGTCTGGCGGGAGCGCAACCATGCCGCAGCACGATTCATCGCCGCGTGATTGACAGAGAGACCTCGTTCGAACAGGGCATTCATGGACAAGGCCGTATCCCAGATGGGGGAATGACATGGCTGGAGGTGCAACGTCTCCGGCCTCTGCCCGTCGGCAGACCCCGGTGTGTCAATCTCCAGTGCCTCAATGGCTCTCAGGGCGTTCTGGACTAACGGATGGCTCACCGGATAGCCAAGGGCCACCAGGGCACATACCGAATTGGCCATGGCCGGGTAAATGGCTCCAAGCCCGCCTTCCCCCTGCATACGCTCCACTAACCAGGCCTCAGCCTTCCTCACCGCTTTTTTTCGTATGAACAGCGGCACATATTTCTCACAGACTTTGAGGGCAGCATCACTCCACACAAAAAAGTTCCGCCAACTCATGAACTCGCAATCTTTTTGAAACGGCGGCATCTTTCGATAATTCACCTGATTCGGCGGCACGCAGAACAACTCATCAATCCCTTGTTGCGCATCAATCCGACATTCCCGGCGAAAGGCAAAAATGATGAGCAGAGGAACAATCACAACTCTCGACCAGTAGGAGACGGCATACACATTGAAATACCATCCCCGGGGGGCCAGCATGATTTCGGGAGGCATGCTCGGGATGCCCCGCCAGTCATACTGTCCAAACAGGGCCAACGTGATTTTCGTGAACACATTGGCCGATACCACCCCACCTTCTGCCAGGATGGCCTGTCGGGCACGACGCATCCCCGGATCGTCCTGCGGAACTCCGGCAAGTTTCAAGGCAAAGTAGGCTTTGACCGAGGCACTGACGTTCATGGGGCCACCGGTGTAAATGGACCACCCGCCGTCCTCAAGCTGGGTACGCTGCAGATAAGAGATCATGCGGGCTTCCCGGTCTGTGTCAACCACGCCGGTATACCGACGCAACATCAAGTACTCCGAGGTCAACGTCGTATCCGCCTCTAATTCCTCAACCCAGTAGCCGGCTTCGGGATGCTGTCGTCGGAGAAACCAGGCTTCACTCCTCGCCAGGGCTTCCTCGACAGCGTCGGCATGTCCAACAGCAGAGTGGGCCAAACGTCCGTGCATTACATCCGACGTCCTCCCCACAGCCGGGTTATTCGAAACCAGTTTCAGCGAAGAACCGCGTAGCATCCGGGGAGAAGATCGCAAACTCGAGGGGACAGAAGCCAGAAAACTATCGGACAGTCGCCCCAGAATATTCTTCAGAAGGTCCATAACTGAATCGTGTGAATAAAAGAGGGATGGCGAGAAATACGGGCGGGCCAGAACCGCTTTACACCCCAGCATTGAGCCATAAGCCCAAAGGCGAACAGCTTATAGCAAACCCTCCCGTGTCCTGTCAAGGAAAGGAAAACGCAGGAACGAGCAGAATGCTCACTGTTTCGCTTCATCAACGAAACGCGCCATCGCAGTCATCGCGTGGCAAGCTGCCCTTCGACAAGAATACCCCTGGGGAATCGAGTCGGGACAGAATCAGAGGATGGTTCTACTCGTGGCACACAGGCGGGGGACCTACGACGCAACATCATTCGTGACATTCTTCAATGTCTTATCCTGATTAATGCTCCACACGTCGCATGTCGTATCGCCATCAATGTTGCCCACCGCAAATGCCGTAAAGCCCTTTGCGGACACCGGATCCGCGGCAGGAACCGTACACCCCCCCAAGGCTGCCCCCGTTGTACTGGATCCCAGCACATAGTGATACAGTGGGGAAGATCCCGCCACGGCAAACCCTATCTTGGCGAACGTATCGCCATAGGAATTCTGTTCGGCAAAATAGGCCACTTCAGCCGTGTGAATCGCCACCAGGTTGGTTTTGGCTTCTGACTGTTTGGCCCGGGCCTGATAGGAAAGAAAATTCGGAATGGCGATCGCCGCCAGAATGCCGATGAGTGCCACCACGATCATCAGCTCGATCAAACTAAACCCCCGTTGATGACACAACGCGCGCACGGCTCATCTCCTCTCTGATCACAGGCTACTTGATCTGTTCATGAAAACCGGCACAGCATGACCCGACTGATTAGTGACCGACGCCTGCCCTGGCATCCGGGGCCTCGGAAAGCACCTGGTCCGAATAATGGCTCACGCGAGACTGATCATCCGATGATGTTCGATCCCGGTTGGACAGGGGGGGTGGAGTCCCAAACCCGACCTCGCGAAATCGCCGGATTAATTTCTCGTTCCCAGGGTCCAATGCCAGAGACCGGATCCAGGCTTGTTGAGCCTTCTCACGACGCCGTTGTGTCAGATAGATTTCTCCCAAATGCTCAAATATCACAGGGTCATCGTTGACAAGTTCAACAGCCCGCTTCAGCTCCCGAAGAGCTTCGTCCACCCGACCAACCTTGAATAACGCCCACCCCAAGCTATCGACATACGCCCCATTGTCCGGCTTGAGCGAAACGGCACGTCGCGTTAAAGCCACGGCATCTTCTCCCTTAATGCCCCGGTCGGCATAACTGTAGCCCAGATAATTCAGAGCATCGGCATGATTCGGATTCAGTGTCAACACCGCTTCCATTTCTCGTACCACATCCGGGAACCGACCCAGTTTATCATACGTGGCCCCAAGATTAAATCGCAGATTTTCGTCGGTGGGGTGATAGTCCACACCCCGGGCAAAGGCCGCCTGGGCACGTTCAAAGCGCTTCACTTGCAGGTAACTTAATCCCAGCAGCAGATGCGTTTCCGGATTCCCGGGATTCAGCGTCACGGCCTGGATCAAATGCGGTGTGGACTCATCAAAGCGATTGAGTCGGTACAACAGCACCCCCAGGTGAATATGGCTGTCGTAAAACGTCGCATCCATCCTGGTATTCGTGCGATAGGCCTCAATGGCCTTTTGAACATCGTCAACCTGTTCGTAGACCCACCCCAGATAATCCCGAACCCGAAGCTCCGACGGATGCGTACGGAGCAGCCGCTCTAAATCCGCAATCGCACGAGGTTTGTCATTCATCTCCACATGGGCCAGTGCCTTGCGGATATGCGCGGTCACGTTCCCGGGGTCATCGGCAATCATCTCATCCAGAATCGCCAGAGCCCGTCTGTATTGCTTGTGTTGAAGCAGGAGACGAACAAAGTCGCTGCGGAAGTTCTGGTCGCGTGGAGCACCCGACGCCACAAAGCGCTCGTACAGCCGAATGGCTTCCTGGATGTCCCCATCGGCTTCATACAACCTGGCCAAGGCTTGATAAGCCGGCTCAAACCGTTCAGCCCGGGTGATCGCGTTAAGGTAGTCCTCTTTGGCCCTGGCATTCTTCCCTTGGGCCTCCAGTGCTTTCCCTCGATAGAAGTACCCGAGATGAGACTGCGAAGCACGGGCAATGCCCCGGGTAAAGACTTTCTCGGCCTGCGCGGCTCGCTTGAGATTGAGCAACAACACCCCTTTGTCAAAATACGGTGCCCCTTGCCCGGGATTCACACGGATGGCCTCTTCGTAAAGTTCCAGCGCATGATCCGGTCGCCCCGCGCCTGCATAGATTTTCGCCATTTGAGTCAACATGCCCGCATCACGAACCTGATCGCGCGGAATGCTGTCCAACATGGACACCGCCTGCGGCATGCCCCCCGACAAAAACTGCAGTGTGGCCAGCCGCACGCGCAAAAAGACCGACGCCGGGTCAACGTTCAGAGCCGCCTGATACTCGGCAAGTGCTGTCGGCGTGTCATTGGCGAGTTCCGCCAGATAGCCCCGTAAAAAATGAAAGTACGCCGGCGCGGGCAATGGGTGATGGACGGATTCATCAGAGGCAACAGACAGGGCACCCGCGGGGTCGTGCTGCACGTGCGATGGAGGATAGACGGATTCGGTATAGGCAAGGGCCTCGGGTTGCGACCCCGGCCCCGCGACACACGATGCCGCAATCAGTGGGATGATCAGGCATGTGACCGCCATCCGCACTCGCCATCTTCCCACCCCATGTCCTTCCGAAACCCATCGCCCGTGTGGTTGTTCCGTATCCATCAGCTCCCCTTTATCCATGGGCACCCGCCCCAGCCCCTCCCGTCAGGCCTCATTGTAGCGGGTATCGAGATTGGCAAACTTGGCATACCGTTCGTGGAAATAGAGTCGCCGATCTCCCGTCGGTCCGTTGCGATGTTTACGAACGAGAATGTCCGCGAGACCTTTGTTTTCCTCAGTCGCATTATAAACCTCTTCTCGATAAATAAATATCACCACATCCGCATCCTGTTCAATGGCCCCTGATTCCCGCAGATCGGCCAACACCGGGATAGGCGGCTTCCGTGCCTCCACCGCACGGCTGAGCTGGGACAGCGCAATCACTGGAATGTTCAGGTCTTTGGCCAGAATTTTGAGCGACCGACTGATATCGGAGATTTCCTGTTGTCGAGATTCCGCATCATGGCGACCCTGCATGAGTTGGAGGTAATCAATGATTAACAGATCCAGCCCCGAACTCGATTTGAGGCGACGCGCCTTGCCCTGCATCTGCTGCACCGTGAGCCCGCCGGAATCATCAATGAAAATCCTGGCTTCCCGCAGGCGCTGTGCTGCCCCGGCCAACGCTGCCCAATCCCCGTGCCGCATTTGTCCAGTCCGCAACGCATGGGCATCAAGGGACGCCAGAGAACTGAGCATCCGCAGCACCAGCTGGGTGCTCGGCATTTCCAGGCTGAAAATGCCCACAGTGCGATTCGCGTGCAGCGCGGCATATTCCGCGATGCCCATGGCAAGACTGGTTTTCCCCATACTGGGCCGTCCCGCGATAATAATGAGATCCGACGGCTGCAACCCGGCCGTGATCAGATCAATCTCTCTGTACCCTGTGGGCACCCCGGTAATTTTCTCTTTTTGTCCATATAACTTGCCAAGAAGCTCAATAGCCGGTTCCACGCTGTCCTTCATGGGAACAAACGACTTGGCCAGGCGTCCTTGGGCAAGGTGAAAAATGTCCCGCTCGGCCTGTTCCAGCAGCACGGCCGGCTCCACATGTTCGTCGTATCCCTGAGTCACCACCTCGGTGGCCACGCGAATCAATCCGCGCAACAGCGCTTTTTCCCGCAGAATTTTGCAGTGGGAGCGGATATTGGAGGCACTGGGGATCGCCTGAACCAGTTCCGCCACATAGGCCGCACCACCGACCCGCTCCAAGTGTCCTTTCGTATTGAGAAAATCTGTTAACGTGAGCTGGTCAACGACTTCATTCCGTCCAGACAGATCGACCATCGCCGAATAAATGTCGCGATGGGCACCGCGATAAAAGTCGGCAGGAGTGATCAGTTCAAGGGCTGTATTGAGCGCACTGTTTTCCAACAGGATCGCCCCGAGGACAGATTGTTCGACTTCCAGGTTTTGAGGGGGCAGACGCAGATCGGAGACGTCAGAGGTGGGCATACGCACCCTGTTGTAAAATCAGCCCGGGAAGCTCGCGGATGCGGACCGTCCATGCAGCCCTTCCCCTTGTCTTTTCAGCCGTGACCAGAGCGTCGTCGTCCGAGGCAGACGACGGGCCTACCTGCACCACCCAGGACATGTCGGCCACGCGTGCCTGTTTTCGAATCAGGCGAAGACGGGCCGCATCCCAACGGGGCACGGGTTCATAACACGCCACCAGCCCGTGCGAACGAAGGAGCTGACTCACACGAAACGCACGCTGGAACCGAGACGCGGGCGCCACCACAAGCACGCGTTGTTCTTCAAGCTTTTCCTCTCCGCCACCATCCAGCGCATTGAATAACCGGTCAATATCCAGCGCAAATCCCGTGGAGGGCAGATCACGTCCGAATCGTCCGATTAAATGGTTGTAACGACCGCCGCCACCCAGCTCACAGCCAACATTGGTGGAAAACACGTCAAAGACGATACCGTCGTAGTAATCAAAGCCCCGAAACTCTCCCAGGTCCAGGAGAAGATGATCCCTGACGCCAGCGGCATCAAGCAACGCATACACCTCCGCCAACCGTGCAATGGGTTTCAGCAACCGGGGACGGCGACCGGCGACAGCACGCCCCCATTCCAGGACTTCCTCACGCCCACACTGCTCCAGCGCACCCAGAATCGTTCGGGATTGTCTGTGCGACACACGTTCGCGTTTCAGCAGTTGCTCAAGTTTCGGAAGGTCCTTGTGCGCGGCGGCCAGCTCAGCCTGTTTGCACCCCCGTTCCGACAGGCCGGCCTGCGCAAGCAACGACTGGTAAAAACCGACGTGTCCGAGCGACACCTTGAAGTCAGTCAACCCAACGGCTTTCAGGGAGTCAATGAGCAGGACAAGAATTTCGGCATCCATCCACGCCGCGTCAGCGCCGATGAGCTCGCAACCCAGTTGAAACACTTCCCGTTCGCGACCCGCATGTTCAGGTTCATAGCGGAACACCGTAGAACGGTAACTTAACCGAAGAGGCACGTGCTGTCCGGCCAAGCCCATTGCCACAATTTTCGCAATTTGCGCGGTCACGTCCGGACGAAGGACAAAAACCCTCCCCGTTGTCCAGTCGGCGACCTTGTAACATTTTTCGAGAATATCAACCTGCAATCCGGCCGACAGCACGTCCAGATATTCAAAGGTCGGAGGGATAATTTCGCGGTAGCCCCATCGCGCAAACCCGTCACATACCACGCGTTCCAAGTGACGAACGCGCTGTGCCGCGTCAGGCAACAGGGTCACCATGCCGATCGGGATGAGAGAACGAGACGTTGTCTCCAAAGAAACCGACGGGCACTCCGGGTCGTGTTGGAGACGACGAGCCATCACACGGACAGGGAGCTACGACACGCGTGACAGATCCATCAGGCGAACGGAAAGAATGTCCTGTTGCTTCCTGAGGATGTCCACCACCTGAATGGACGGCGGGCCATCCAGGCCAATGACCAACAATGCATCACTGCCCTTCTTCGTCCTGGAACACTGCATCCAGGAGATATTGACGTCGTGTTCCCCCAGAATGCCACCAACCATCCCAATGACACCGGGACGGTCGACATTGTAGATCAGGAGCATATGGCCTTCGGGGATGACTTCAACCGCATACGCATTGCTTTCAACGATACGAGGCTCCTTCTTGCCATACAGGGTCCCGGCCAGTTGATGCACCTGATCGCCGACTTTCAGACGCAGGCAAATGAGGCTCGTATATTCCCCCGCGTCGCCCCCTTTCACTTCCCTGACCTCAATGCCGCGTTTCTTCGCCACAAGCGGCGCATTGACGGCATTGACCGCATCCTGCAAAATCGGAGCCAACAGGCCTTTCAACACGGCCACCGTCAGAGGAGCCAGGGTGAGATTGGCTACCTCTCCACTGTATTCCACGGTGACTTGGTCAATGCCTCCGTCAATCAGTTGTGCCTGAAAGAATCCCATCCGCTCTGCCAGCCCCAGGTAGGGATGGATCTGCGGCAGGATCTCCGGCGGCACTGACGGGATATTCACCGCACCGCGTGTCACGCCTTTCTTAAAATAGTCCACAAACTGTTCAGCGATGGCCACGGCCACGTTTTCCTGAGCTTCTTCGGTCGAGGCGCCGATATGCGGCGTACAAATAAAGTTATCCAGTGCGAGCAGAGGATGATCCGGGGGCACGGGCTCCTTTTCAAAAACGTCAAACGCCGCCGCTGCGACTTTGTGGTCCGTGAGCGCCGCGTGCAGATCCTGTTCATTGATGATGCCACCACGCGCGCAGTTGACCAGCATCACCCCATCTTTCATTTTGTTGATGGCCTGGGCATCAATCAACGACCGCGTCTCTTTGGTCAACGGGGTATGCACCGAGATAAAATCTGAGCGGGTGAATAACTCATCCAGTTCCACGGCCTCAATGCCCAGGGCATGCGCGCGATCAACAGACAAATAGGGGTCATGGCCTATCACATTCATGGCGAGGCCCTGCGCCAGTTTCGTCACACAGGTGCCGATCTGCCCCAACCCCACGAGCCCGAGAGTCTTGTTGTACAGCTCCGTGCCCATGAACGCGTTTTTCTCCCACCGGCCGGCCCTCGTCGAAGCGGAAGCCTGGGGAATTTTACGGCTCATGGCAACCATCAGGGCTATCGTGTGCTCCGCCGTCGTGATCGTATTGCCGCCTGGCGTATTCATCACGACGATACCCCGACGGGTGGCAGCGTCACAGTTCACGTTATCCAGGCCGGTCCCGGCACGGCCAATGATTTTGAGACGGCTCCCCGCGTCAATGACTTCGGCGGTCACCCTGGTCCCGGACCGAACAATGATGCCATCGTAGTCTTTGATCGTATCCAGTAGCTGCTCCTTGGAAAGTTTCGTGCTCACGTCAGCCGTAAACCCTCCCCGTTCCAGCACGTCCACACCCCGAGTTGATAAGCTGTCGCTGATGAGAATTTTCACGGTTCTTTCCTGTCCCATGTTCCGCGTGCTACGCGTTTCGTTTTTCAAAATCCGCCATATAGTGTATTAGCGCATCCACACCGGCTTCGGGCATGGCATTATAGATGCTCGCTCGCATGCCGCCCACCGAACGATGCCCCTTGAGCGTGGTGAGCCCGGCAGCGGTAGCGCCCGAGAGAAACTCGTTATCCAATGCCGGATTGGCCAGGACAAACGGCACGTTCATCAGGGACCGACAGGAGCGCTCCACGGGATTACTGTAGAAGGAAGACGCATCAATCGCGGCATACAGCTTCTGCGCTTTGCGCATGTTGATGGCCGCCATGGCCGCAAGTCCCCCCTGTTTCTTCACCCATTGAAAGACCAGACCCGCCATATACACAGCATAGGTAGGCGGGGTATTCAGCATGGAATCAGCCTTGGCCTGTTGCGCATAATCAAACACACCGGGTGTCGTGGACCATGCGTTCCCCATCAGGTCATTGCGCACAATCACCACGGTCACACCGGCCGGTCCGATATTTTTTTGTGCGCCTGCGTAAATCAGCCCAAACCGACTCACGTCAAGGGGACGGGATAAAATGGTCGAAGAAAAATCACCGACGAGCGGCGTGTCGCCCGTGTCCGGTACCCAGTGATATTCCACACCGCCGATCGTTTCGTTGGGGGTGTAATGGACATAGGCGGCATCAGTGCTCAAGGTCCAACGGTCCCTCGCGGGAATCGCGGTGAACTGAAGGTCCTCGGACGACGCAGCCACATGGACGTCACAATACTTCCTGGCCTCATGAACGGCTTTTTCGCCCCATGATCCGGTCAGAATATAATCCGCCTTGCGTTTCCCTCGCAAAAGGTTCATGGGAATGGCGGCAAATTGCGCTGTGGCACCGCCCTGCAAAAAAAGCACGGAATAGTTGTCCGGCACCCCCAGTAAATCGCGGATATCGCGCTCGGCCTCCGCATGGACGGAGACAAACTCTTTCCCGCGGTGGCTCATCTCCATCATGGAGGCTCCGGCTCCATGCCAGTCCGGCAATTCAGCTTGGGCCTGTTGCAACACGGCCTCGGGCAACATCGCCGGCCCGGCACTGAAATTATACACACGCGACATGAGAGATTCCCCGATCAGGCAACCGGGATGGTCCCGATCCCCCGGCATACTGTGCACGCCTCATCAACAATGTCTTCATCTTTCTGGACCTGTCAGGCTGAGTAGGTGAGATAATCTCGTGACAACAACGACCAAGGGAGAGGGACGCTATCACATGGTCTGTCAGAGGGTCAAGAACCGGTCATTGTCTGTGGGGACATTCATTCAGCATGGGGATGAAACTTCGTTGCCTGGACAGTGAAGCGAGTCACACTGCCAGGATGACAGGCATTCGCAGACGGACCATCAACAACATGTTTGACGCAAGCTGCAGGATAATCGTACCATGCCCACGGGTACTGGGGTCTGTCCAGGCGCAGGAAAGGGAGACTCGATCACAAGCCGGTCGCTCCTTCAGAGTGGCTGGCATGTCTTCTCTGTCCCTGCTTGCTCTCATCCAGGGAAAAGCCCGTGTCGGATCTGTGTGTTTTCGGTGGAAGCGGCTTTGTCGGAAGCGAATTCTGCAGAGTGACAAAAAGAAACGTCAAGTACGTGATGCGGGAAGACCGTTGCCCACTCAGCACCGAAAGCGTATATTTTATCGCGACAGTCCACAATTACAATGTCTTCGAAGATCTCCACAAGGACATTGACATCAATCTGAAAATCCTGATGGATGTTATCAAACACTTAACGCCGGGGGAAAGTGTTTTCAATTATATTTCCTCGTGGTTTGTCTACGGCCACACTGACCTCCCGGCGACGGAGGATTCCGACTGCCACCCGAGGGGGTTTTATTCCATCACGAAACGAACGGCCGAACAACTCCTGATCTCCTACTGCCACACCTTTGACATTCGTTACCGAATTCTTAGACTGGGGAATGTGTACGGCCTCGGTGACAAAGGTGCCTCGGCAAAGAAAAACGCCCTCCAATATCTCATTAATCGTTTGAAAAACAATGAAGATATTCAGCTTTACCACAATGGTGATTTTTATCGTGACTACATGCATGTCACGGATGTTGCCCGGGCGATTGATCTCGTCATCGAACAAGGTGATGTGGATCAGATTTACAACATTGGGTCAGGAGACAGAGTGCGATTCAAAACCCTTTTCGACCTCTGTGTGCGTGCGACTGGCTCCCAATCAAAAATCACACCCGTCGTGCCTCCCGAATTTCACCGGCACGTTCAGGTCAAAGATTTCTATTTTACGACCGATAAACTGAAGTCATTGGGCTTTCAACAAACAATCGGCCTCCAGAAAGGTATCGAGGCCTTATGTCGGTAAAGAAAAAAATTGCAGAATGTATCAATCAGCTTCGAACTGAAGGCGAAACGTGTTTTCCTTTCCTGTACAACAGCAAACTAGAGACCTACAACCCTGCAACAGATTGGATCTTGTACTCAGGGCCGTATTGGGATGATGAAGAAATCGTTGCCGCGATAGAAAGTCTGATTACGGGGAAATGGGTGGTCGCCGGAGAACACGTCGCGCGGTTTGAAAGAGAGTTTTCGAAAACGTACAACTTTGAAAGCTCACTGATGGTGAACTCCGGTTCATCGGCCAACCTCGTGATGATCGCAGCGATGAAAAAATATTATCAGTGGAACGATGGAGATGAGATTATCGTTTCTCCTGTTGGGTTTCCCACCACCATTGCGCCGATTGTGCAAAACAGGTTGAAGCCTGTCTTTGTCGATATTACCTATCACGACCTCAACTTCGATCTTGATCACGTCGAAGCCGCGATCCATTCCAACACGAAAGGGGTTGTTCTCTCTCCGGTGTTAGGAAACCCTCCCAATATGGACGATCTGGTCTCTCTGTGTAAGAAAGGCGGCATCCAGATCATGCTCGACGGGTGCGATGCTCTTGGTTCGAAGTGGAATGGCAAACATCTCTCCGACTATGCTGAAGCGACGACCTGTTCGTTCTACCCCGCTCACCACATCACGACCGGGGAAGGAGGCATGGTCAGCTCACGCAACGATGAACTGGTGAGCATGGCACGACGTTTTGCCTGGTGGGGAAGAGATTGTTACTGTACCGGTTCAACGAATCTCTCTCCGATTGGAGCCTGTGGGAAACGCTTTGCGAAATGGATAGACGGATACGACCAAATCGTTGACCACAAATACCTCTTCAGTACCATAGGCTATAACCTCAAGCCACTTGATCTTCAAGGGGCTATCGGGTGTGTTCAACTGAAAAAATCAGATGAGATTCACACAAAAAGGCGAGCCATGAAATCCAGCTTGGAAGCCATCTTCATACACCATCTTGGGGATCGCATTGCCATTCCCCAGGAAGTCGCGCAGGCGGAGACCAGTTGGTTTGGGGTCCCCATTATT
Source organism: Nitrospirales bacterium (assembly GCA_007570995.1). Lineage (GTDB taxonomy): Bacteria > Nitrospirota > Nitrospiria > Nitrospirales > UBA8639 > Bin75. The sequence continues at coordinate 19,070 of RKSG01000099.1, read as the reverse complement.
TGTAACGAGCATGCACTCAAACAAGAGTTGGTTCAATATTTTGAAAGCCATCGCATTCAAACAAGAAATTATTTTGCCGGCAATATTCTCCAGCATCCGGGTTATCACCATCTCGACGACGCACAAAAATTTCCCTGCGCCAACCTGGTCCTCGACAATGTCTTTTTCGTCGGATGCCACCCAAGCTATAACGAAGCCGTTCTGACAAGGGTGAGCGACGTCCTCTCCAGCTTCGTCAAGAACCCTGATGGGAGAAGAGGGGAGGCACAGCTTTCACCATAGACAGAGGCGATCACAGGGCCTCAAAAACCCGGTTAAAATAGTGTGATTCGCAATACCCGCAGGGCACTCGCAAAGTGATACAGGGTTCGACCCATTGCACAACCACACGGCACCATTGAGAGATCCCGTAACGGGAAAGAGAGTAGGATGGACGGGTTACGGTTTGAACGACGCGGCGAAGGAGCCTATTACAAGGTCATTCTTCACATCCACAGCACCTATGTGCCGATCAGCGATGAGGATGTGGAAGCACTCAAAAAGACAAGTGAAGCAGCAGACGATCAGTTTCTCGAAAGTTTCCTGGACCGTGTGGGCTATTCCTCCTATCTCAAAGACCAGATCCGAGGAGCCTTACAGCAAATCGGCGAACGCCCTCAACAGATTGCTGCACTCCGGCAATCAATCCAGGCACTGTAACCGGCTGTATGCCCCATCGCGTATGTCATGGCCTAATCGTGATACCCGCCCACGATCTTATCAATAAAATTCAGGATGGCCGTTTTCCTGGAAGGATCTGCTTCTAACTGCAGGGCCCGTTGATAGTGATCGCCCGCAATCTCCGGCTTGCGCTTGAGATCATAGACACGCCCCACCCCAAACATGGCCCTCGCATCATCGGGATTGGCCCTGAGGGCAATACTGAAGTTGTCGAGTGCGGAATCAACCTGCCCTTTCTCCAGTAAAATCCACCCGGCTTCTGTCGCAGCCGGTCCGAACTCCGGATTGATGCGTAACGCTTCCTGATATTCACGCATCGCAAGATCCTGCCGACCTTTCTGATCGTAGAGGGCCGCCCTGGCACAGCGCAGGTCGGCATCGTCAGGGCAGAGCTTCACCGAGAGTGTATATTCCTGAAGCGCCGCATCGATCTTCCCCTGTTCGGCAAGCGCACACGCTAAATTCATATGCCCCAGCACATTATCGGGTGCACGCTTGATGATCGCGCGATACTGGGGAATGGCCATTTCCAACTGGCCGTGTTCCTGATACGCCACCCCCAGGTTCAACTTGGCAACCAGCCAGTCAGGGTCCAGTCTGACGGCCTGGCGATAGGCCCTGATGGCCTTCTCCGCCTGGCCCATGCGTTGATACAACTGCGCCAGGAAAAAATGCGGGAAGGGCGAATCGTGAACCAGATGTATGGTTTTGTGATAACTCGCGATGGCCGGCTCTGTTTGACCGGATTGTGCCAGACACATGCCATGGATTAACCACACAGAGCCGGCGTCCGGGTACGTCTGGCTGAGTCGCTCCACCCAGCTGTACACCTCCGCACGATCCGATTCCTCCTGTAACGACTTGGCATACATACGCCACGCCAGCGCAAATTCACCTTTCAACAGATACATGGCATTTAAGATGAAAAACGCCCTGGGCCCGGCCGTGTCACTCTGCATCCAGCGCCTGGCGGCATCAATCACGGCATCCCAGTTTCCGTCGAGAATGGCCTGTTCGACAGTCCACTCGTCACTCATCAAGCCACGTTCCATTGCTCTCACACCAGCCAGTCGATCATCCATGCCCGCCACGGGCCATATGGATCAGCGTGTCAACGGCTCCTCCACATCGCACGGGGTGGCCTCGATCAAGGCTCCCAGACAGGGATACTGTTTCATCATCTGCTGTTTCATCTCCCACGCCACGTTGCGGTAGGACCAATGGCCCTTGACCCCTGACCGCAGTCGGCACATATACTCCGCTTGGGCATAGTCCATCTTGAAGACACACCGGACCCTGAACCCGAAAGGAATCGCGTACAACGCCGCCTCGCGATTCATACCCTGCAAACGCTCAATATCACGCTGCACCGCATCCATGGCGAGCCGGTACTCCCCGTCCAGTCCGGCTTCACACAGAGGCACGGGGATCTCATAGCCGTGGACAGTGGTAAAGTTCTGCTGGATTTGCTGGCAGCGCCGGTGCCGGTGCAGGTCCCGCCACCCTCCGATATCCATCAGGATATCGAAGATCAGGGGATAGCCGCACCGAAATTCCTTCATCAACTCGTCATAGGGCCCGCGATGGCGCAAGACAGTTTCAATCGTTTCCCGTTTTTCCTTTTCGGACCAGTCCTGCACCAGTTCCAGAATCCGGCGATATGGCGCATGACTAACGCGATAGAGCAAACTCGTCACCAACTCATCCATCAACGCATGTGGTTCAATGAGATCAACCGGCGTCACTTGGCCGGCCCAGGTCGACGGCACATCCAGGCCAGCCCTGTGCAGCACGGTCCTGGCATACTTCGACAACGTGCGGTACCCCTCTGTGTGATACGCATTGGCCCGTGCGTGACGCGCCAATGTCGGCGCCAGAGGCCCCGTGGACGAGATGACGTCGCCGCATAACGCACCCCACATATTCGAGGGAGCCTTGGCACAGGCTGCCTGAAGCTCCCGGCCGAGTGCCTGCAGTTCAGGGAAGGACGCGGACAGGAAACGGCTGATTTGCTTCTCCAGCGTCCGGATACTCACCACTTGCCCGACGTTCGTCCTGGTGGCAAGGGGCAACACATACCGTGTGATGTCATACACGCGCGCCGCGAGGGTCCGCGTGTAGTGCGCCTCGGTCATGGCATCGGGTCTGGGATCTTTCCGTCGCAGATGGTCGAGAAGCGGATCATGCAATGTTCGATAGAGCGTAAACAGACTCCCCAGAATCCCCCGGTACCACGCCTCGGTGTCAACATCTGCGATGCCTGGTGGCACATAACAGCCTGACACGGCAAAGTTCTGATACCGGCTGGATTTGGCCTGTCCATCCCACAGCGGTTCATCTTCCACTCGAATGGCTGCCAATTCGGAAATATGTTCCAGACACACGGTCACATGTCCAAGATCAGCGATTGACGCATGACCATAGGCAAAATAAAACTGTTCCCAGAACTTTTCCGACGAGTGCCCATGCACCCATCTCAAGCTGTCTTCAATGGAATCCGGAGAGCGGCTGTAGCGTGCAAGGGCATAGGCGAGTGGTTCCGGCGGCATGGGAGCTAGCACGACAACCCGAGGTTTGTCTGGTTCCTCAACGGACACGTATCGCGCTCCTGCTGTGATTGCACCCGCTACCGGCCGGTCTGTCGAAGCCCGCCCACTATAGTCAGGCAATGGGCCAATCTCAAGTTGGCATTGTCTGCGCCCGACTCATGCAAAAAATCCCTTGCAACACGCGCCGCCGCCGGATACACTCCGCCCCCGTCGTACAAACTTCCCTGTTGCCCCGTTACATCGTCGGTTCTACCCCCACGCCACCAGAAGGAGCCTGTCGTGCCGCGCATGCTGCAATGCTTTCTGTCCATCGCAATGGTCCCGGGCATCGCCGTTCCTGCTCTGGCACAGGAGTCTGCAAGAAACAACGCCTCGATCCATCAATCGATCGCGTACATGGACACCTTGTTCGGAGACATCGTGACCTTGCTCGCGAAGTTGCTCTTTGCCGACTTCGGCACTGGCATGCCTCTGATCGTGGTGGTGCTCCTTTTTGGCGGTATCTATTACAGCTTCTTCTTTGGCTGGCTTTCCCTGCGCGGTCTTCGACATTCGATTGACGTCATTCGCGGCCGCTATGACAAACCAGGTTCCCCCGGTGAAATTTCCCACTTCCAGGCCTTGACCAGCGCCCTTTCGGCCACCGTTGGCCTGGGCAACATCGCCGGCGTCGCCATCGCTGTGAGTCTGGGAGGGCCAGGTGCCATTTTCTGGATGGTCGCCACAGCCTTTTTCGGCATGGCCTCTAAACTGGCCTCCTGTACACTGGCCGTGATGTACCGCACGGTGCATCCCGACGGACACATATCAGGCGGACCGATGTACTACCTGGAACGTGGCCTGCAAGCCAAAGGACTGAAGAATTTCGGTCGCACCCTGGCCGTCATCTATGCCATGCTCACCATTGGCGGCAGTCTGGGCGGCGGCAACATGTTTCAGGCCAACCAGACTCTGGAAATCCTCGGGACCACCTCTCCCGTCTTCACCACCTATAACTGGGCTACCGGCATCGTCCTGGCCGCTCTGGTCGCCATTGTCATTATCGGTGGCATCCGCCGCATCGGACTGGTCACCTCGCGTATCGTTCCCTTCATGTGCCTGCTCTACGTCATCACATCCATCATGATCATCCTGTCACGATTCGCCGACATCCCGGCAATGTGTGCCACCATCGTCGGCCAGGCATTTTCACCTTCGGCCGTCTACGGTGGGATCATGGGTGTTCTGATCACCGGCATCAAGCGCGCTGCCTTTTCCAACGAGGCCGGTCTCGGCTCTGCCGCCTTTGTCCACGCAGCTGCGAAAACCGACGAACCGGCACGCGAAGGCATGGTAGCCATGGTCGGCCCCTTTATTGATACGGTCATCATCTGTCTGATGACCGGTCTCGTCTGCATGATCACCGGCGTCTATACCGACCCGCAGTTTCAGGCCCAGCAAGGGACAGCCGTCGGCATCAGCATGACCGCCGCCGCCTTTGATGCCTTTCTCCCCGGTGCCCACTATCTCCTCGCGATCGCCGTCCTGTTCTTTGCCTATTCGACCATGATCTCGTGGTCCTACTATGGCGAACGTGCCTGGGAATACCTCTTTGGCACCGGGGCCATACTGGTGTACCGGATCATCTTTATCGGATGTGTCTTTTTGGGCTCAATCGCCACTCTGGGCAATGTGCTCGACTTCTCCGACATGATGATCCTGGGCATGGCCTTTCCCAATATCATCGGCGGCATCATCCTCAGTCCGCAAATCAAAGCCTGTTTGCAGGACTACTGGGGGCGGCTTCAACGGGGTGAAATGACGCGCTACCGGTAAGGGGCCTGGAAACTGGCGCAACGGAACCCAGCGGTCCGTCCCGGCATGGGGACCATTTTTGCAGATCGCACTCTCCCCCTCGTTGTCTTCTGTCGATATTACCCGGAGAACAGGCCCCTGATACCCTCTCCTTCCTTGCACCCCCGGAAGTCTTTCCCCTACCGTGCCACCCCATGTTGAACAGGCATCCATGGATCTCCTGTCTGCTCGCGGGCATCGGGTATGCGCTTTCCGTCTCCGGCCCGCTTGAGGGATTTCCCTGGGGCATGCTCGCCTGGATTGCCCTGTTGCCCCTCCATCTGACGCTGAATGGCACCACGACCGGTCAAGCCTTTGTGCGTGGATGGCTGGCAGGATGTGTCGCATTTGTCGGCACGATGTACTGGGTCGTGACCGCGATCCATCGCTACGGTAACGTCCCACTCGCCGCAGGAATCGCGGTCATGCTGTTGTTGGCGGTCTATATGGGGCTGTACATCGGACTTTACTCCTGGGGGTTTCGCTGGCTGGAGGAACGATGGTCCCCTATGGCCTGGCTCCTGGCACCCTGCTTGTGGGTATCCCTTGAATATGTGCGCACGTGGGCATTAAGCGGCATACCTTGGGGTCTCCTGGGATACTCGCAGGCTCAATGGCTGCCCATCATTCAGATCGCCAGTCTCACTGGCGTCTACGGGGTGTCCTTTCTCGTGGTACTGGTGAACGTTGTCGTGTTTCTGCCGCTCCGCCGGGCCATGGCCCAACAACCGCGCCGCGCTGCATTCCCCTGTCCATGGGGGCCTCTCGCCTCAACGACCGCCATCGTCTTCGCAGCATGGTGCTACGGGTTGCACCAGATGACACTTCCTGTCACGGATCACCTCAACGTGGGGATCGTACAAGCCAATATTGACCAGGCGCATAAATGGGACAGAGCGTATCGCATGGAGACGCTGGCGCGATACGATCGACTCACGCAAGACGTCGATCCGGACGCTGATCTGATCCTGTGGCCCGAAGCAGCCACCCCCTTTGTGTTTGAACAGGAATCACGCGATCAATCGCACGTCATGGACATCGTGCGGCAGGCACGGACGCCGCTTGTATTTGGCAGCCTGGCCCTGCGGCATCGCGCCGACGGCACGCAGGCACTGTTGAACAGCGCCTATGTGCTGAACAGCTCAGGGGCCATCACCGGACGGTATGACAAACAACACCTCGTTCCATTCGGTGAATACATTCCCCTGAAGCCGGTGTTCTTTTTCCTGAACAAGCTGGTTGTCGGCATCGGCGATTTTCAGCCGGGCCAGGCCCCCGTCCTGCTCTCCATTCCCGATGGTCAGGATCAACGGCAAGCCCGGTTCGGCGTTGCCATTTGCTATGAGGTCATTTTCCCGGATCTGGTGAGGCGCCTCGCCAATCAAGGTGCCAATTTTCTGATCACCATCACCAACGATGCCTGGTTCGGGGACACCGTCGCTCCGTATCAACATTTCAGCATGGTCGTCTTCCGCGCCATTGAAAACCGTCTGTCGTTTGCCCGGGCCGCCAACACCGGCATCTCCGGATTGATCGATCCGACCGGACGCATCCTGACAGCGACACCCATCTTCACCGAACGGGTCGTTACCGGAGCAATTCCCCTGGGTGTCCCCTCGACATTGTATACACGATTTGGCGATGTGTTTGCCCGAGCCTGTGTTATACTGATTGCGCTGACGATGGCCCTTGCCCGTTTCTTTCCACGGGCAGCGGGTGCCATCTGCCAATGGCCGACCATACGAAAAGGAGACCAGAATGCTTGACGACATGCAGAGCCGTCTGCACACCACCGGGAACAACATTCAAGAGATACGGAGGCGTCTTTGACCTGCCCCGACTGCAGAACACACTGGAAGAACTTGAGCAGGAAAGTGCCCAACCCGGCTTCTGGAACAACGCACAGGACGCCGCCAGAGTTGGACGGCGCAAGGCTGCGATCGAACGGGACATCGCCCGTGTGGCCGACCTGATACGCAGGCAGTCCGATCTGGAAACCACGCTGGAGCTTATCGGGCAAGAGGATGATCCCGACTTGCGCGCAGAGTGCACGCAAGGCATGCAGGCACTGGAAACAATCCTGGCACAACTGCGGATGGAACAACTTCTGTCCGGAGAGCACGACGGTCGGTCCGCGATTCTGGGCATCAACCCGGGAGCCGGCGGGACGGAATCGCAGGACTGGGCACAAATGCTGATGCGGATGTTCGTCCGATGGGCCGAGAAAAAACATTTCACGGTCAGCACCCTTGACCTGCAGGCTGGCGATGAAGCCGGCATCAAAAACGTCACGCTGAGCATCGAAGGCCCCTGTGCGTACGGCTACCTGAAATCGGAAGCCGGCGTGCATCGTCTGGTACGGATCTCGCCGTTTGATGCCAACAGACGTCGTCATACATCCTTTGCCGCCGTGTCGGTGTATCCCGAACTGGACGACGATGTGGTGGAAGACATTGAGGACAAAGATCTGAAGATCGATACCTTTCGTGCGGGCGGGGCCGGCGGCCAAAACGTGAACAAAGTCGAAACCGCCATTCGTATGACCCACCTCCCCACCGGCATCGTCGTGCAATGCCAGAACGAACGTTCGCAATGGCAAAACCGCCTGGGTGCCATGCGCGTCCTGAAGGCCAGGCTGTTTGAAATGGAACAACGGAAAAAGGACGCCGAGTTTCAGCATATTATCGGAGAAAAAAAGGACATTGCCTGGGGCAGTCAAATTCGGTCATATGTGTTCCAACCGTATCAAATGGTCAAAGACCACCGGACGAATTATGAGATCCGGAATGTCGCCTCGGTCATGGATGGAAACCTTGATCCCTTCCTGGAGGCCTATTTAAAACAGAAGATGGCACCCGTGAGTTCCTGACGAACTTGCACATGCATGCGAGCGGGATCGTGCCGTCTGCAATGATGTGGCAGGGGACGATGCACAGGCCAGGACAGGGAAACGACCGATTGGTATCTCCGCCGGGGACGGCGAAACAGAGGCGGACCGACGAGTCACGGACGGAGACACGGCATGTCGCACAGGCAGGGCTTCATTGGCTGTGGGCCTGTTCCCGCCTCCGGTTCTGCTAGTGGCACACCGTGATGGATGAATCAAGCGAACAACGCACGCAACGCATTCAAAAACTTGCGACGCTGAAAGCCATGGGGGTTCAGCCCTACGGCACCCGCTTTGAGACGTCGCACCCCGTTGAAGACCTCGTGGCGGCTTACGGGTTGAAAACCAAAGACGAGCTTGAGCAACACCCCGTCGCCTGCCGTATCGCCGGACGCATCGTGGCACTCCGTCGGTTCGGGAAAGCCGCCTTTGCCTCGCTCCAGGACGGCGCGCACCGGATCCAGGTGTATGTGAAGAAAGACGCACTGGACGATGACGCCTTTCGATTATCCCGGGAACTGGATCTCGGTGACTGGGTCGGCGTGGAAGGTCCCGTGTTCCGCACGAAAACCGACGAGCTGACCGTTGCCGTGCAGACGCTGACATTGCTCTCGAAAGGTCTCCGGCCTCTTCCTGAAAAATGGCATGGCTTGACGGACATCGAAACCCGTTACCGGCAACGTTACGTGGATCTGATCGCCAATCCGGGCATCCACAACGTGTTCGAGACGCGCAGCCGGTTGATCGCGAGCATCCGCACGTATCTCACCACGCACGGGTTCCTCGAAGTGGAAACGCCGATGATGCACCCCCTGCCCGGGGGAGCCGCAGCACGCCCATTTGTCACACACCACAATGCACTCAAGACGGACCTGTACCTGCGTGTCGCACCGGAACTGTATCTTAAACGTCTGATGGTCGGTGGCTTCCGTCGGGTGTTTGAAATCAACCGGAATTTTCGCAATGAAGGTCTGTCAACAATCCATAATCCCGAATTCACCATGCTGGAATTGTACCAGGCCTATGCCGACTACTGTGATCTGATGACATTGACCGAAGAGCTGTTCGGCACCCTTGCGCGTGACCTCCTCGGCACCACCACGTTCACGTACCAAGGACACACGATTGACCTCACACCGCCATGGCGACGTCTTCCCTATTTCGAGGCTCTTGTGACGTATAACACGTTGGATCGGACTGTGCTTGACGATCGGGACATGGCAGCAGCGGCAGCCAGGCGACTCGGACTGGACATTCCCGGAGAGGCCTCGTTGGACGAAATCCTGAACGCGATGTTTGAAGAAACCGTGGAACCCCGCCTGACGCAACCGACCTTTATCACGGATTATCCCATTGCTCTGTCTCCGCTCTCACGACGCAAGGATTCGGACCCACGGCTCGCCGATCGGTTTGAATTGTTCATCGTGGGTCGCGAACTCGCGAACGGATTTTCCGAATTGAATGATCCGCTTGACCAACGCCAGCGCTTTGTCGCACAGGCCGCTCAACGGGAAGCCGGCGATGCGGAGGCACACGCGTTCGATGAAGATTTTCTGCGTGCCCTGGAATATGGCATGCCGCCGACGGCGGGCGAGGGCATTGGCATTGACCGACTGGTGATGTTGTTCACGAACCAGGCATCGATTCGTGACGTCATTCTCTTTCCCCAACTCCGACCGGAATCACCTTCGTGACCATGCCATATGAAATTTTTGTGGGGCTGCGCTACCTCCGGGCCAAGCGTCGAACCCGCACCATTTCTCTCAACACCGGGATTTCCATTACCGGCATTACCCTGGGCGTTGCCGCTCTCATTGGCACACTCGGGATCATGACGGGTTTCCAGGAAGACTTGCAGGCGAAAATTCTGGGGACGACATCTCATATCGTCATTCAGACACGTGGCCAACAGCCCATGGCCGGATATACGGAACTGATTCATCAGGTGGAACGAGTGCCGGGGGTGGTCGCTGCCACGCCGTATCTTGTCAGGCAAATCCTGCTCACCTCGCGGAACGGCGTGCAGGGCATTGTGTTGCGTGGCATTGATCCGGAGAAAGAACCAGAGGTCACGGACGTGGCCAACAACGTGACCGTCGGTACTGTTCGGGATCTGGCCACCCCATCGCTGCCCGCCCCCTCGGATTCCGGGACACTCCCCGGCATGATTCTGGGCAAAGAGCTGGCCGCGCGGCTGGGGGTGTTCGTCGGCGGTCGCGTCAACGTCGTGTCACCCGTTGGTCCCGTTCGCGCGACGGGCATGACACCGAAAATCCGGCCCTTTCAAGTCGTCGGGCTGTTTGCGTCCGGCATGTACGAATACGACGCCTCGCTGGCCTACGTGGCGTTGAACGAAGCACAAAAATTTTTTGGGTTCAACGGGACAGTGACGGGCATCGAGGTAAAAATCGAGGACGTGTTGACCGCTGACACCATTGCTTCACGGATCAATGCTGCGCTCGGGACGGATTATCTGGCAAGGGACTGGATGGAATTGAACCGCAATTTATTTTCGGCCCTGCGCCTGGAAAAAACCATGATGTTCTTGTTGTTGGTTCTGATTACGCTGGTCGCGTCCTTCAATATCGTGGGCACGCTCGCCATGATCGTGAACGACAAGCAACGCGAGATTGCTATCCTGAAAGCCATGGGCGCCACACCGAACGCGATCATGCGTATTTTCATGCTGAACGGCCTGGTCATTGGCTTAACAGGCACTGCGATTGGCATTCCCCTGGGCTATGCCTTTCTCTACCTCATCGAACAGTACTGGACCTTCGATCAAACGGTGTATTACCTCTCGCACATTTCAGTGCACGTGAAGGCCGTTGATGTGCTGCTGGTGTCATGTTCGGCGATACTGATCAGCTTTGCCGCCACCCTGTACCCTTCCTGGCAGGCCGCCACCCTGACCCCTGTCAGTGCCATTCGGTACGCGGAATGAGCATCACACATGATGCCACGCCACCACTGCTTCGCGTCACCGGGCTGGACAAATCCTTCACCTGGGGCCATCAGACCATTGAAATTTTAAAAGGCATCAATCTCGATGTCCGACAGGGCGAGTTCCTGACGATGGTCGGGGCATCAGGGGCAGGGAAAAGCACGCTTCTCCATATCCTGGGCACACTGGATCGGCCCACGCGGGGAACGGTCCTCTATGACAACCAGGATATGTTCCGATTGTCGGAACACGAACTTGCCCATTTTCGCAATCGGCGCATCGGGTTTGTGTTTCAATTCCATCATCTGCTGCCTGAGTTTACGGCACTGGAAAATACCTGCTTCCCCGGCTTCATACAGAAACGACCTGTCAGGCAATGTACCGAAGAAGCCCGTGCGCTTCTTTCGGAGGTCGGCTTGGGGCACCGGTTGCATCACAAACCTGGAGAACTGTCCGGAGGCGAGCAACAACGCGTGGCTGTGGCACGTGCACTGATTCAGAATCCGGATCTGGTCCTGGCCGACGAACCAACGGGGAATGTGGACTCCCGCACCGGCGAAATTCTGTTTCAACTGTTGCGAACGTTTAACGAACAACGAGGGACGGCATTCATCATCGTCACTCACAACGAACACCTTTCTCAACAAAGCGACCGTTTGGTCCACATGGCGGACGGGCGGATCACTGATAGCGGCAACGGAGTAGCAGGACAGGATGGTAGCCGTGCGCGTTGACGTCCTAGCGCGAGGCTGCCGTAATACGGTCTTTAATCACGTCAAATGTCGCGGGCGGGAGCACCTGTCTGGCGAGCAGTTCCCCGCGAAGCCGGTAGGGACGATGGGCAATCACCTGTTGGGCCATGGGCTCGGATAACCCAAGCACGACCACGAAATCACGCATGGAAGCCGTATTCAGATCCACGAGCTTCGTGACACCGTTGATGGCTGTCGTGGCAGGAGATGACTCCGGAGCGATGTTCGCTTCCATCATGGATTCGGCCGACGACGCGCCATGGTGCGATGGAGAAACCGTCACGGGAGAGGATACACGGGCTTCCCTGAGCTCTTTTTGATAGCGGCCGACTGTCTCCTGCATTGCACGGTTCTCGTTTTGTAACTTCCGATACGCGCGATGGAGTCCCTGCAAGGCTCGCAGCCTCGCTTGACTGACCTTTTCCAGCACGACACCATCCGCACATTCGCGTTCACGGTCTTCTTTGATCCGTTGAATTTCGGTCCCCATCACTTCCAGCTCACGAGCCGCCTCTTCATTGTCGGCCCGTAATTGTTCATTGTCACGTTCAAGTGCCTCACGCATCATCCGACTGTTTTCCAGATCTGCCCTGACCGACTTCATGCCTGCCACGACCGCGTCATGACGACTCTGGGCCACACCGCAGCCTCCCATGACGAACCCCACAAGACAGAACAGGCTGACTCCCGGAATGCCGTGTCTCCGAACCCACCGATGCAGATTGTTCATCACGACTCCTCTTGCTTCATCCCACGACGCACCTGAGCACAGGCGTTTACTCACAGGCTCTTGTCTGCGTTATACTGCGGGCAGTATGAAAAGAGCGGTAGTGTTTGTCAACGGAGTCACGCAGGGAAGTCCATACTGGAATACACAACAGCTGTTCGTGCCTGCTTGATCCCGATATCGGACTCCGCTCCACACCCCTGACTGGCCGCGACACCTCCGCCTGTCATGCCTGCAGGCATACCGCAAAAGGGCAAGTGATGGTGAGCCTGAACGAGAAGGGTGTGGACGTCAGGAGATAAAGCCTTTCACGCAACCAGGACACGACCGTTCCGCTTGACCGTCGACCCTGCCGAAAGCCATCAGGCACCTGGCGCTGAACGACGGTCACAGGGGCGGTCCACCGGCCCGGTGCGCAGGTGGGCGCAGGCAATCGGCATATCGCGTATGGAACAATTCGGACCAGGCACAGCCGCACTGCTCGGCCTTGTGGAAGGCCTCACCGAGTACCTTCCCGTTTCTTCGACCGGCCATCTTATTCTTCTAGGGCACTGGGTGGGATTTACGGGTGACATGGCCACCAGCGTCGACATCTGCATCCAGCTGGGCGCCATACTGGCAGTCGTCGTCCACGAACGCACGAAAATTCTCACGCTGCTCAGCCAAGCCAACAGGGAGCGACACATCGTGCAACGCCAACTCCGCAATGCCACCTCCGCCATGACGCCGCGCATATCCATCAGAGAGTCCCTCAACACTCACCGGCATTTAGGATTTCTGATTGGCCTGGGCGCGGCCTTTGTACCGGCAGCCGTGGTGGGATTCTTCGCCCACGATTGGATTGAGGAATATCTCTTTTCTCCTCACACCGTAGCCGTGAGTCTTCTCATCGGAGGCGTCATCATCCTCATCGTTGAAACACAACCGCGAGGCATCCGTTGTACCGCGCTGGAACAGGTCGGCCCGATAACAGCAGCGGGTGTGGGGCTGGCCCAGTGCATGGCCCTGATTCCCGGCATGTCCCGTTCGGGATCAACCATTGTAGGCGGTCTGCTTCTGGGACTGGACAGAAAAGTCGCGACGGAATTTTCCTTTTTCCTGGCCATTCCCACCATGGGTGCCGCCACTGGTTACAAACTGATTCAGTCCGCTCAGCTCTTCAGCGCCCACGATGCGCTGGTGCTGGCACTGGGCATGCTGATCTCGTTTCTTGTGGCCTGGGCCGTGATTGCATCCTTCCTTGCCTACGTCAAACGACATACGCTGAAGGTATTCGGCTATTACCGGATCATCCTCGGGACAGCTATGCTCCTCGTCCTGTAGTCGCCATGCATTCGGAAACGAATGCGGAGCCAAGCATGCGACGGGCACAGGCACGACGGCATCTCCTGCACGTCGGTAGCCTGTCGCTCAGGAGACATAAGACCGTGGCCGCCGATCCTTCAACATGTCATTGTACGGATTGAGTGACTTGTCGCGAGCCTCGCCGGGATCAATCTCGACCACGACGCATTCCGCCTGGTCGGCAGATGCCCGAGCCAACACCATGCCCTTCGGTGAAATCACCGAACTTTTCCCGATAAAGGTCAGAGGTAATTTACCGCCCCTGGCTTCCTGCCCGATGCGGTTGGCCGTAATGCTGAAGATCCGGTTTTCCAAGGAACGCGTCACCATGGCATCGGGACAATAGGGCAGGATTAAATTCGACGGATGACACACAATCTCCGCCCCCCGTAACATCAGGGTACGGGCGACTTCAGGGTAGTACCAGTCATAACAGATCATCACCCCAAGGCGCGCCTGACCAATATCCCAGACCTGTAACCCGGAATCGCCCGGGCTGAAAAAGAGCGTTTCCTCAAAAAACAGATGGGTTTTGCGGTAACATCCCAGGAAGCCCGAAGGCCCAACCACAATCGCCGAGTTGTAACACCGGTCGCCATCACGCTCGGGCAGTCCAACGACCAGATACATGTTATAGCACCGCGCAAGGTCAACACAGACCCGCGTGGTCGGACCATCTGGAACCTGTTCAGAGAGATCCATGACCTCATCACGGGTCACAAACTGGTATCCGGAAAAGGCCAGTTCGGGCAGGACAAGCAGGTCACAATCCACTTTGCCCAGTTGAGCGACCAACTGGTCACGATTGTGCTGCACAGCCCCAAATTCAGGACAAAACTGGAAATAGCCAACGTGCATCAGCCATGGCCTCAAGCATGCGTGGACACAGCAAGGACACAGGATTGACCGGGACCCCGGTGGGAACAGTCACCGGCTCACCCGGCTGTCTCACGGACCGATCGCGCACCCCTGCCTGCCCTCCAAACAAAAACGGACAGGAACATCCTGTCCGTTTTGTTTATACCAGTATGACGACCAGGCGCAATCAGTGCACTTCGTTGAGATGCATGATCGCGTTCCCGGCATGATCCGTCGCCACCTCGGCATGACCCTGGCCGCCATGCGCAATGGCCTCTTCCAACTCAGCCACACCTTCATCAAGATGAGGATTCGTGATGTCCTCCTGTGCCATGTGCGCATGGTGCAAGGCTTCCTGGGCATGAGACACAACAGCACCGGCATGGCCCATTCCACCATGCTTGACGGCTTCTTCCGCATGCATAATCGCTTCATGGACGTGCGTGTGCCCTCCGATGGCCATCTCCGATGCCGATGACATCACAGCGGGCGACATCTCACGGACTTGCACGCCCCCATCAGCAGCCACCGGCACGACCATCGAAAGCCACGTTGCCGCCATTAACAAACCCGCGAGCAGACTCTGTGGAACCATGACAGACCTCCTTCTGAAATGAAATATTGAACGTAACGAAACACAACCCTCTCAATCCCCAACGTTGTCCCTGCATCGCCTTTCGCAGGCATTGTGGTATGGTCAAGACTCCCGTGAGTCAGCTTCGCGTGTCACCTGCAAGAGCAATGCCATATCTTTTTCGGCGGGAGCCGCAAAATCCCGGCTCCATTCCCACCACGAACCCGGATAGTTTTTCACCTTCTCATAGCCCGCCAGTTTCAGGACAAAATAGACCCAGGCCGACCGAACGCCACCCAGGCAGTACGTGATGACCGTCTGGTGCTCGCCAATGCCACAGGCATGAAACATGTCCCGAATGACGGGCAGGGGCTTGACCGTGGCATCCTGCCGGAGAAACGCGTTCCAGGGAACATTGACAGCGGAAGGAATATGTCCCGGTCTGGGCAATCCGTCAATTTCCTTCCCCGCATACTCTTCCACGCTTCGAGCGTCCACAATGACCGTGTCTGGATGGGGGCTTTTCAGCAATTGTTTCAGCTCCTGCTTCCGCACACTCACGTCCGGCTGAATCGAAGCCCGGAAACTGCCGGGCGCGGGTCGTACCGGCTCATGCTCATAGGGTCGCTGTTCCAAGGTCCATTTCGGCCAGCCACCATCCAGGATCTTCACCCTGGTATGCCCCAGATACTGCAACATCCAGAACATGCGGCCTTCATCCCCCCAGTTATCAAATGGATTGGAGTAGATCACCACATCGCTGGAGTTGTGAATGCCGAGGGATTGGAGCCGATGCTCCAGCCGGGCGACATCGGGATCCAGCAACCCTTTGGCCGTCGCCTGGGGATCGCTGTATTCATGCCAGCTACTGTGCACCGCACCGGGGATATGGGCCGTGTATGCACCTTCCCCACGCACATCAAGAATGACCAGATTGTCCCGGCCAAGATTCAGAAACAGGGTTTCGGTGTCAATGAGGTACATGCATCACCCCGCCACGAATACATCACGCGGCCCC
The DNA here is from genome assembly GCA_007570995.1 of Nitrospirales bacterium. Classification (GTDB taxonomy): domain Bacteria; phylum Nitrospirota; class Nitrospiria; order Nitrospirales; family UBA8639; genus Bin75. Next base: position 2,864 of record RKSG01000099.1, on the reverse strand, counting down.
TCGACAGACCCCTGATGCTCCGATGCGGAACACCCGACATTTGCGGCAGGCGAGACACGAGCCTCGACCACACGCTCCGCCTCGTGCTCTCCCGGGTTTTCACCAAGAGGGAACCGACGTGTGTAGATGGTATACCGATACGGGCGGTCCGACTGCAACCCGTAGGACTCCCGCAACATGGCGTGCTGACCATCCGTCAGAATATGATACCGAACCCGTGTTTCCACCACCAGATCCGACCGCCCTTCGGGGATCCGGTAGGAAAACCGATAATCACGGCTCGCCAGAGGTCGCAACCTGTTGTCATAGACCTCGAGGATGACAGGTTGCCAGAGAATCCATCGGCCCATGGTGTTGGTCTGTTCCTCAAGAATCCGGCCGTCTTGATCTTTCACATAAAATTCCACCGTAAAATGGCGGTCAGGATCTCCCGTGGGTATTTTATGGCCTGCGCCGGCGTTGATCAGCGTGAGAGTCATCGTCATGGTGTCTCCCGGGACAGGGGTGGGCGGATCGGTCTTCACCTGAACGGCCACAGCCCGCTTGATCATCTCCGGATCATGCCCGCCACGCCACACATGTTGCCGGCCGTGCCGAATGGGCCCGCCCGTTGCCACCGGGCGGGAAATTTCCGGCATGTGACAATGCTGGCAGGTAAATCCCTGCTCCCTCATGAAAAATTCGCCTTCATATTCCCCGAACGTGCCACACGGCCCCGCACGGTAAAACTGAAAGGGACCGGACTCCACACTGTGGCAGCGATAGCACAGAGCGGTCGTGCGAAAAGCGGGATCATATTTCACGGGATGCGGTGCCGCCGAGTCGTCGAATGGCCCAAGAATGACACCATCGCGAACGTGACAGGCCGCACAGGTGACGCCCTCCCGTTGATAGGATGCGTCATACCGCGGGTTAGCAACTTGGATCGCCTTTTCCACCCGCTGACCCGGTATTGCCCGAATCAGTGTGGGTTGCTGATTGGCCAACGGAGTATGGCAGTTGAGGCAGACCCAGACATGATCGTCCTTCTCCCAGTAGGCCTGGAAAAACGGGTCGTTATAGGCATCGGCATGGACGCTCGTTTTCCATTCTTCATAAATCTCCCGATGACATGTTCCGCATTCCTCGGCCTTGAGCGAGTCGAGTCCTGCGGGAACCGTTTGAAAGGGAATGGCATGGGCATAATCATCGCGCAGGCCAAAAATCACGGTGGGTCTGATTTCCGTATAAACATAATAGACGATGCCCGTGATCACGACCAGCAGACTCAGCATCACCGCCAGTCTGCTCCTGCCGTACCATCGTCTCACCATGGGCTACGCGTCCATCAACGCCAGCAGATGGTGTTCAACCGAAGCCGCCAGTGCCCGAAGGTGATAGCCTCCTTCCAGACAGGCAACAATCCGACCATGACAGTGGGCATTCGCAATACCCGCCACAATGCGGGTGAGGTCGCCGTAGCCCTCATCCGTCATCGTCATACTCGCCAACGGATCGTCCCGGTGTGCATCAAATCCGGCCGAGATCAACACGAATTCCGGCTTGAACGCGCGGGCAGCCGGCACCAGAACATCCTGAAACACCGCCCGATAGTCATCGACCCCCTGCCCACTGGACAGGGGCACATTGATGGTCATCCCTTCTCCCGCACCTCGCCCGCATTCCTGCTGCAACCCGGTTCCGGGATAATGCGGATACTCGTGCGTGCTGAAAAAAAGCACGGATGGATCAGACTCAAACGCATGTTGCGTGCCGTTGCCATGGTGCACATCCCAGTCCACAATCAGCACACGCGTGAGGCCATGCCGCTCCTGAATGTACCGGGCCGCAATGGCCACGGTATTCCACAGACAAAACCCCATGGCACGATGAGCCTCGGCATGATGCCCTGGCGGACGGATCGCACAAAACACCTGATCAACCTGGTTTTCCATAATGGCATCCACAGCCGCCAGTGCCCCGCCAACTGCCAGGGACGCGGCGTGCAACGAACCCGGGGACAGTGTGGTATCCGGATCGAGTGCGACACAGCCCGTGTGCGGCACCTGCTCTTCCAAATGCTGCACATACGCGGGATCATGAATGCGCGTAATCCATTGCTTTTCCGCAATGCGTGGCTGGATTCGGGTCAACCGCGAGAGCGTCCCGGTTGATTCAAGATGTCCGATAATGGCCCGCAACCGCTCCGGCGACTCCGGATGCTGCCGACCCATATCATGTTCCAGATACGCCGGATGTGTGACGATGCCAACACGACCCATGTCTGTCTTCGTCTTTCCCTGATTTTCTCTTCCCTGTGGGGGCTTCGTCCCGAACGCCCCGTGCAGAACGGGTCAACGGCGGACACAGCCGATGGTAGCACAGGGTCGGACATTCGACAACGCGAAACCAGCAATGCTAAGGTGGTCTGTGTCAGCGTTGGGTCTGTACGAAACGACAGGCTCAACGGGTGGAGTCACCCGTTACCGAGGATGGACCATGCCCGATCCCAAAATAGAAAAATTCAAAAAAGTCTTGCAGATGGACCCCAATGACGAAACGCTCTGGTTCGGGTTAGGCAAGGCATACATGGGCGATGCAAACTGGAAAGAGGCCATCGCAGCGTTTGAGAGCTGCACCAGGGTAAAGCCCACCTACTCTGCAGCGATGCTGGCCCTGGCACAATGCCTGAAAAACGACAACCAGCTGGAACCATGCCGGAAGATCTGCACGAACGGCATTGAGGTCGCCACCGCCAACGGCGATCTGCTCGTGATTAAAAACCTGGAAGAGTTGCGGGATTCGCTGCCACGCATATCCTCATGAATGAATACGTGGCGCAAGATTGACACAGCAGACTGACATTCTCTGGCAGAGCTCTACAC
>RKSG01000162.1 GCA_007570995.1 Nitrospirales bacterium | reverse complement strand
AGGGTGCTCCGGGTGGAGTGAGACGGGTGGGAGGACTGCCCCCCCGGCCGTCATTCCTGCGCACGCAGGACGCCAGGGTGCTCCGGGTGGAGTGGGACAAGTGGGAGAGAACTGCCCCCCGGCCGTCATTCCTGCGCACGCAGGACGCCAGGGTGCTCCGGGTGGAGTGGGACGGGTGAGAGAACTGCCCCCCGGCCGTCATTCCTGCACACGCAGGACGCCAGGGTGCTCCGGGTGGAGTGGGACAGGTGGGAGGACTGACCCCCCAGCCGTCATTCCTGCGCACGCAGGAATCCAGGGTGCTCCGGGTGGAGTGGGACGGGTGGGAGAACTGCCTCCCGGCCGTCATTCCTGCGCACGCAGGAATCCAGGGTGCGTTGGAATGGCTATGTACGGCGGTGTAGACTGCGTGCCGTCGTTATTGTGACTGGTAAGGTGACCTCATGCGTTCAACGAGAGCGGCCAGACTGATTGCCGCGAGGCTTCTGGCACTGGTCATCGTGTGCGGCTGTGCTTCAGGGCAAGCCGCCGCATTGAAGACAACTCAGCAAGCCGCCGAACAAGGCCATGCCGCAACGTTGCAGACTCTTCAACAAGCCGCCGAACAGGGTGATTCAGAAGCCCAATACAAACTCGGCAGATTATATCTCGTTGGCGAGGATGTGCCGCGGGACACTCAGAAAGCAGGAACATGGTTCCTTCGCGCCGCTGAACAAGGCCATGCGATGGCCCAATTTGATCTCGGCTCGCTGTATTCCCTCGGCGAGGGCGTGCCGCAGGACAAGCGCGCAGCGGCGAAATGGTTTCGGCTCGCCGCCGAGCAAGGCATTGCGATGGCCCAAAACTGGCTCGGCGTGTTGTACGAAAACGGCGAGGGCGTGCCGCAGGATAAGTCCAAAGCCGCCAAGTGGTATCGGCTCGCAGCTGACCAAGATCATATGGTGGCCCAACTCTATCTCGGCAGGCTGTATGAAAACGGTGAGGGCGTGCCGCAGGACAAGCACGCAGCAGCGAAATGGTATCGGCTCGCCGCCGATCAAGGCTATGCAGAGGCCCAATTCAGGCTCGGCGTGCTGTACGAAAACGGCGATGGCGTGCCACAGGACAAGCACGCAGCGGCGAAATGGTATCGGCTCGCCGCCGATCAAGGCCATGTAGAGGCCCAACACAATCTCGACGCGGTGTATACCACCGACGAGGGGATGCTGCAGGATACACACCAGACAGCCAGGTAGCATCGGCTGGCCGCTGACCAAGGCGATGCAGAGGCCCAATTCATGCTGGGCGTGCTGGATTACCATGGCAAGGAAGTGACGAAGGACGGCCGACAGGCCGCCCGACGGATTCTCGCAGAAAGCATTCACGATCACATGCTGCTGACCCTGATGGTGGTGAACCGCTCCCACCGTCATCGCCTGCAACTCGGCAGCGTTACGCGCCTTCTACGCCCAGACGAAACATATCCCGGAATGGGAACGGGAGTTCGCATCCCGTCCGCGGCGGATATTGGACATCCCATGTTTGTTCTCCAAGGGACGCATGACAAAGTATTTCCCCTGTCGGTGGGACAGGCCATGCACCATTCCCAACAGTGAGTTTGTCGTTGTTCCGAACGCTGGACATATGCCGCAATGGGAGCGGTCTGATGTTGTGAATCCGGCTGTTCTGAAATTTCTGGCTTGTCACGGGCAGTGATGGAGGCGTGTGAGTGGCGTTCGGGTGGAGTGGGACGGATGGGGGGACTGAAGGAAAAGATCGCAAACGGCAATGCAGGGTGCGTTGGAATTGATCTTCACGTTGGGGTAGACTGCGTGCCTTCTTTTCCGCACTCCACCTGCAGGAGCCTGTCGCCGCATGAAAGGCATGGACGTTGCACTGCTCGCCGTTGGGGCATTTTTTGGAGCTTCCGTGCGATACGCCATGACGCAGAGCACGCTGGTGTTCCATACCCTGCCGCTGAACGTTCTGATCGTGAATGTCACGGGCACGTTTCTCCTTGGCGTGTTTGTTGTGCTGTTTCACCGGTGGAACCTGGACGCCCGCTATGCCCTTCTGGTCGCCGTCGGGTTTTGTGGTTCGCTGACAACCATGTCCTCGTTTGCTCTGGAGTCCGCCGCACTCCTGGACAACTCGCGGTATCTCACGTGGGCTGTGCATGTTCTGACGAATGTGGGACTGTCCATCGGGGCACTGATTGGTGGGAAAACGCTGACGCAGGCGATTCTTGCGCCTTGACCATGCCGGAAATTCAGGCTTCGCGGCGGAACTACTCCAGGGCAGGAGCCAGCGCGCCCAGGTAGGCAAACCGGCCGATGCGGAGCAGTGGAGAACTGGCTTTGAGTCGGTAATCCCCGCGCTCCGGCGCGACAAACTGCGGGGGATCATAGACGCCTGCAAAGGCTTGGCGTGCGACGGCAGAGAGCGCAGGCTGGCCGTCTCTCTGGTAATGCGCTCCGTTGTCGTGCAGGCCATTGTGGGCAATGGTCACCGCCTGCGCTGCCGGCCACGTGATGCCTACTCCGGCCCCGGTGATGATGTTCCCTTCCACCCGGCCGGTGGCCTTGTCCTGGAAGGTGACGCCTTTTCCATTGTTCACAAGCGTGTTGTTCAGCAGTGTCGCCTGCCCGCTGTCCGTCACGAGCACGGCTTCAAACAGGTTGCGCATCATCACGTTCCGCTCCAGATGCACGATTGAGGTTCCGCCAACGGAGACGCCATGATCGTTGTCACGGATGATATTCCCGCTCAGGCGAACATGAGAGTCGGCAAAGGCAAGGCCGGTGGTTTCACTGCCTCCCACCTCGCAGTTGTCAATGTGCACGTCCCTGACCTGTTGCCCGAAAACCAGGCCGTTGACACGCAGGTCTTTGAGTGTGATGCCCTTCCCGTTAAAGATGCCCACCCCCAGGCCGCCGTGTTGTTGAATGGTCATCCCACTGATGTCCACATCTGTGGCACCATCGGTCCATTTTCCGATCTGCAGCTTCACCACCCGGTTCCATCCCGCGCTGCACCCCTTGTCCTTCCCCTCCCCGATTATGTGCAGACGAGCCTTGCTGTGCACGGTGACGTCCTCAACGTAATGTCCCGCCCGAATGTGAATGGTGTCCCCGTCCTGCGCGAGGTCTATGGTTTCCTGAATGGACGTCATCTGCCCGGAACCATCCGGCGCCACGACCCATGTCGAGGCAGCCGCCAGGCTCGGGCCGAACACGACACCAAACAGGCCCATGACCAGCATGAGGCGCGCGCCATACCGGCGCATCACGACCAGACACATGCCCCGACTGCGCTGTGCTTGACTCCGTTCCATCTCTTAGGCTATCCATCCTGTGCGTCCATACTACAGTGGGCACATACAGGAAGCGTGTTTCTCCGGTCAAGACGCCGAGGCGGTTCCGTGCTCTCCGTGCCATCCGTGCTGTTCCGGGACCGCGACGTCTGTGAGCCGTCCCCGGACATGACCATGACGATGTTGCTGCTGGGATTGACAGGCGGACTTGCGTCCGGACAAACGACGGTGGCCGGGTTGTTCCAGGAATGTGGCGCGCTGATTATTCACGCCGATCAACTGGCCTGCATCGTGGTGGAACCGGGAAAGGCAGCCTGGAAAGATATTGTCAAAAAATTCGGGACGGATGTCTTGCAGCCAGATCGCAGGATTAATCGCCCACTCCTGGCCCGGATGGTTTTTGACAATCCCGAGAATCTGGCGAAGCTGAATCGCATCGTTCATCCCCGCATCGCGCGGGAGCAGGCCCGACGTACACAGGCACTGCTGAGCCAGCATCCCGATGCCATCATCGTCTACGATGCGGCGCTTTTGTTTGAGGCGCAGGCCCATCGGCGCATGGATCGGGTCCTTGTGGTGACGGCCACGCGAGCCGTCCAGATTGCACGGGCGAGGCAACGCGACGGGTTGACCCGACGGGATGCACTGGGACGGATACGCGGGCAGCTCCCCCTGGCCGACAAGCGCCGCAGGGCAGATTATGTACTGAACGGGATGTTGCCTGTGCCTCAACTCCGCACGCAGGTTCGACAGCTCTACCAGGAACTGCTTCAGGAGGCGACCCTGCGGCGACAGACGAAACCCGTCAGGACACGTTCGCAGGTGACGCGCGGTTCGTTGAACGGCTGACAGCCGTTGTGTCATTCATGTCATTCCCCTCTTTGGCTAACGAAGGATCAGGATCATGCACAATGTGGTAATTGCAGGCTCCGGCCCCGCCGGACTGACCGCGGCGATTTACACGGCTCGCGCCAATTTTGCCCCTCTGCTGCTGGAAGGCTCGCAGGCCGGCGGACAGCTCACGCTGACCACCGACGTGGAAAATTATCCCGGGTTCCCGGACGGCATCATGGGGCCACAGTTGATTCAGGACATGCGCGCACAGGCAGAACGGTTTGGCACAATCTTCCGGGCAGTGGATATGACCGGGGCCGACCTTCATTCCCGCCCGTTCCATTTGACCCTGAACGATGAAGAAACCATTCAGACGAAAACCCTCATCATCGCCACCGGTGCCACGGCGAACCCGCTGGGTCTTCCTTCCGAGGCCCGGCTGCTGGGGCACGGGGTATCCACCTGCGCCACCTGCGACGGGTTTTTCTTTCGGGGTCAGCCTCTCATCGTGGTTGGCGGGGGAGACAGCGCGCTGGAAGAGGCTATCTTTCTGACGAAGTTCGCCAGCCATGTGCTGATTGTGCATCGCCGCGACACGCTCCGGGCGTCGAAGATCATGCAGGATCGCGCGATGAAGAATGAGAAAATCTCGTTTCAGTGGAATGCGGTCGTCGATGACATCCTGGGCGATGAGGTGGTCTCCGGTGTACGGCTCCGCGACGTGCGGACAAGCGAAACGAAAAACGTGGACTGTAAGGGGGTGTTTATTGCCATTGGGCATACGCCCAACACGGCGTTGTTCCGCGGGCAGCTTGAGCTGGATTCCAACGGGTATATCCAGACCACGCACGGCACCGTCACCAGTGTTGCCGGGGTGTTTGCCTCAGGCGATGTCCAGGACCCGCACTACCGTCAGGCCATCACGGCTGCGGGGTCCGGGTGCATGGCTGCACTGGACGCCGAGCGGTTTCTGGAGAATGCCGGGTAATGCCCCAGGCCCTGGTGCATTATCACGAGCTGGCACTCAAGGGGCGGAACCGCGGGTTGTTTCAGCAGCGGTTGATTCAGAATCTCCAGAATTCGCTCAGGAAAACGGACGTCACTGAGATCAAATCCCTTCCCGGTCGTATCAGGATTACGTTTCAGCACGAGACGGCCTGGGAGAGTGTTCAGGATCGTATTCGGCACACGTTCGGCGTGGCGAATTATTCTCTGGCGGGAAGTCTGCCGATTGATTATGCCTCACCCGATACCACCCCCCTGTGCCAGGCGATTGAGGCCGCGATCCGGTTGCACACGTTTGAGACGTTTCGCGTCACCACCAAACGGGGCGACAAACGGTTTGCCAGAACGTCCGTTGAGCTGAACAGGGAAATCGGCGCGTATCTGTGTCGCGCGACCGGCAAACGTGTGAGTCTTGGCGCACCGGACGTCACGGTTGGCGTTGAGGTCGTGGATTACACCGCGTATTTTTCGCTGTGCAAACACCCCGGACCTGGAGGACTGCCCACCGGCAGCAGTGGCAATGTGGTCTGTCTCATTTCGGGGGGCATTGATTCGCCGGTGGCAGCTTACCGGATGATGAAGCGGGGGTGCAGGGCGATCTTTGTTCACTTTCACGGCCGTCCCTACCTGTCGCGCGTTTCCGAAGAAAAGGTCCGCGATCTTGTCTCCCATCTCACGAGTTATCAATTGAAAGCCCGGTTGTATCTTGTGCCGTTCGGGGAGATGCAACGTGACATTGTTGTGCACACTCCCGAGCCGCTTCGCGTGGTGCTGTACCGGCGGATGATGCTGCGCATTGCGGAACGCCTGGCAGAGCGGGAACGGTGCTGGGGGGTGGTCACGGGCGACAGTCTCGGGCAGGTGGCCTCCCAGACAGCGGAGAATCTGCGGAGCATCAGCGAGGCTGCGCACCTGCCCATTCTGCGCCCGTTGATCGGGATGGATAAAATCGAGATTACCAACGAAGCGCAACAGATCGGCACGTTTGACACGTCCATTGAACCTGACCAGGACTGCTGCACGTTGTTTGTCCCGCCGCATCCGAATACTCGAAGTCGGATTGACGAGGTGCGACAGGCTGAACGTCTGCTTCCTGTAGAGGAGATGGTGAAAGCGGGAACGGATGCTGCCGAACTGGTGGAGTTTGCGTTTGGCACGATGCCATCCTGTTGAGAAAGACTCCAGGCTCCCCTGCCCGTCTCGTTGACAGGCTGTTGAGCTGCTCGATATAGTCAGGTTTGTCTTCGCAACCATTTCCCGTTCCATTGCCTGTCACCATGTCGGATCACGTCACGCCCTTTACGAGTGAGCAGATCGGGTCGAAAGCGGTTCGCTTTTCCAGCAAGGGTGTGTTTGCGACGCACAAAGACCACATGGTTGACCCCTACGCTGCCACCAGGATCCCCAAAGAACACCAGGTCCAGGGCTTTTACTACTGGCCACAGGGCACCCCGCATCGTCCTTCCATTGTGCTGCTTCACGACAAATGGGGACTGATGCAGGATTTCAGGGACCTGGCTGTGCGGCTGGCATGTGAGGGATATGTGGTCATGGTTCCGAACCTGTACGGCCGGCAGGGAGGCATGGTCACGACCAGCGAGGAAGTGGCGGACGCGCTGGCGGAGAGGATTGACGGCGCTGCGGTTCTGCAGGACATCAACGCCTCGTGTGAATTTCTGAATGCGAATCTCACCGAAGATCCAAGTATGGAATTGACGTTGCGCAATGCGCATGCTGTGGTTGGGATGGGCATGGGCGGAGCACTGGCCATTCGCTTTGCCCTCAAGCGAAAACGGCTACGGGCAGCGGTATCGTTCTACGGCGCGTTGCCTGAACCTCTGGACTCGATTGGCTCTTTGCAGTGTCATCTCCTGTACCATGCGGCGGACACGAATGGCACAGTGACGGCGACGGGGCTTGAGCAACTGGGCCATATCGCGCGGGAAGCGGGAAAAACCGTGGATGTGCGTCAGTATCCCGGCACTCGCGAGGGGTTTTGCGATGTCGTGCGGCCTGACCTCTACAACGAATCGCTGGCCCGGCAGGCATGGGACGAAACCATTACATTCCTCAACAGGCAGTTGCCTGTTTAGGCAGGCAGTTGCCAGAATTCCAGAACGGCTATACGACCGACAACAAGTCTCCTTCTTTGTAGTGGGGGCGCGGGTCGGGATCCCGTGTCTGGAATCTCCTTTTTGCGTGGGGCTGTCCTGGAATCTGAAGAGTTTGCCAACTATTCCTGATAAATTCCTCCCGGAACGTGGCGCCGACCGATGATGACACTTCCGCCCTGCAACGTGGCTCCTTCTAATTCCTCGGTGATCTGAAGCAGCCGATCCTTCCCTGCTTCCCTCGTCGGAATCATCTGACGTTCGATATATTTGACCAGCCCGATGTCTTTCACAATCCACGCCGTCAGCGTGTCAAACCCGTAGACGTGAGTGCCGTCGCCCGATAAATGGACCAACATCTGCATGTGTGCTTCCAGACGAATCGCATCGTCATACGTGCCAGACGGCACGGTCACTGTTTCCTGCCCGGAGAGAGAGACCGTGGCCTCAACATCCACCGTTTCCGCCTGATTGTCGCGATCAATATCCACGCCCAGATTGAGATTTTTCCGATCCAGTTGCAGAAACTCACTGGGCACTTCAAATGGAAACCTCACAATCTGATAGGGGATCAACTGCTGCTCCAGGATTGTCCCGGGTTTGGATCCATAGTAGCGAATACCCGCTGCGTCACGACGATAGTAACTGTCCATCGGCGCCTGACCGCCGGGGCTGGTGTCATGAAACACCTTGACCGTGACTCCATCCTTTTTTTCCTGCCCCATCACCGTTGAGACATTCACAAATGTCGTATCCTTCACCTGGTCAATCGTGCCTTGGGTGATACGTCCACGATAGCGCCACTCATTGCCCTTCGCATCGGGGAAATAGGCGCTGGAATCGGGAATCATGGTCGGCGCTATCTGTCCGTAACCGAGACTCACCCACCCAACCATGAGACCGACGGCAATCAGAACCTGTCTATGCCAACGGATCGTGCGACTGTGATTATGGTCTCCGATCATGTCTCCTCCAGACGACCGTTCATTCGCGCGCACAATGCGCTCGACGGTGCGTCACCGTAGCACACTCCCTGTGGAGCGACAAGACACACGCACGTCGGTTTGCTCTTTATAACCGGCCTTGTTACGTTCCGTTCCTGATATGAACTCCATGCCCACTCAGTCAGGCGACCGCGCTCTCCGTTCGGTGGCCCCTCCCGCCCCAACGGTGCTTGTTCTGGGTGGATCCGGCGTGATTGGATCCGCGATCTGTCAACAATTCGCCCGGCGCGGGTGGAACGTGGGTGTCCATTATCACACCAATCACGCTTCGACGAACGCCACGTTGCACATGGTTGAACAGTGCGGCCGGCGGGGTATGGTGTTTCAGGCGGATATTGGCGATCCCAGGCAGGTTCATGCCTTGTTTGACCAGGTGCAAACTGCATGGCAGGGGCTTGATGCGTGTGTCTGGTCGGTGGGCCGGACCGTGAATCGTGTTGCCATCCGTATCACGCCACAGGAATGGGAACAGATGGTGCACATTCATCTCACCGGCCTGTTTCTCTGTTTTCAACGAGCCATGCGGCTTTTCCCCGAGCAGAGGGGAGGATCCGTGACCGTGATCGGATCGTTGAGCAGCACATTGGGCCGTGCAGGTCAAACAGCTTACGCCGCATGTAAAGCCGGAGCACTGGGGTTCATGAAGTCGGCGGCGCGGGAATGTGGGAGCACTAACGTTCGCGTCAACGTCGTGTTCCCAGGCTGGCATTCATCACCCCTCGCGGGAGACGCATTCCCCGCTCAGGACAATCTGGGCGATCATGTGCTGGGACGAACCCCGACGCTGGATGAGGTCGCCGATTTCGTCTATCTCCTGGCCACCTCGCGGAATGTTTCCGGTCAAATCTGTAATGTGGATAATCGTTTGTGGTGAAGACAACCGCCAGACCGACCCCACGCTCCCGTGCCACCACCGGTCTGTTTCTCGCCGGAACGGATACGAACGTTGGCAAAACGGTGGCGACCGCAGCCCTGGGGATTGCGTTGCGGCGAACAGGGGTCAACGTCGGCGTCATGAAACCCGTCGAGACAGGGACACCGCAGAACGGCATGGTATCTGTTTCCGATGCGTATCGCTTACGGGAACTGCTCACTCCGCACGCGAACATGGCGTTGCTGAACCCGTATCGTTTCCCTGCACCGGTAGCGCCGGCCGAAGCCGCCCGGCTTTCTCATACACGCATTGAGTTGACAGCCATTCTTGAGGCCTACCAGACACTCGCGGGCCACCATGAGTCTATGCTGGTCGAGGGTGTCGGCGGCGTGCTCGTGCCGCTGACGCACACGGAGGATGTGTGCCGTCTGATCAAACTTCTGGAACTCCCCTGCCTGGTCGTCAGTCGAACCAGCCTGGGGGCCATCAACCATACGCGACTGACACTCATGGGGCTTCGTCAGGCAGACATTCCGATTGCGGGCGTTCTGCTCAATCACACCAGCGCGGATGCCAGCCGGGATGCACAGCTCCAGACTGAGTCAACCGTCGCGTGGATCCGCAGGCTCAGCGGGGTTCCGGTCTTTGGCCCGCTTCCCTTTCAGGCGGACATGGCCCGCCACTGGGAGGCGAGCATCAACGTGCTGGCAGGCGATGTGACGATGAGGGACGTGGTGACGATGGTGCGGGAAAGTGGTTGACCATGTCGCGCATGGTCTGCTCGATCCGGGAAGAATCGAGCACGGCGGAGGCCACAGCCACGCCGTCGGCGCCGGCGTCAACGATGTCCCGAAGGGCAGACAAGGTAATCCCGCCAATGGCCAACACCGGGAGCGGCGTCAGAGGGCGAATCTGCCGCATCCCCTCAAGCCCCACGGGCGACTCATGTCCTTCTTTCGTCGTTGACGGAAACAGCGGGCCATAGCCGATATAGTCTGCTCCTCCCCTGGTTGCTTCCTCCACCTCTTCGGGACGATGGGTGGAGATGCCAATGATTCTGTTGCGCCCCATGACCTGTCGAGCCATGGCCAGCGGCAGATCGTCCTGCCCCAGGTGGACCCCGTCTGCTCGCGCCGCCAGGGCGACATCACACCGGTCATTGACCACGAACACCGCACCATGCCGTGAGGCAGCTTTCCGCAAGGCCACAGCCCTCGCGAACATGTCACGCATGGGGCCGGTTTTGTTGCGGTACTGAAAGAACCGGATGCCGCATCCCGCGGCCTGCTCCAGCACGTGACACAAATCAAGCCTGGACGCCCACTGCTCATCCAACAACAGACAGACACCGCCCAGGGAAGGTTGTGACACAGGACACACCGTGACAGGTGGAACCGCTACGGCAGACGGCTGACCAACAGCCGGTCCAGAAAACCCGTGTTGACCCGGCCTTTCTGAAAATCGGGGTGGCGCAGGATGATCCGATGCAGCGGAATCGTCGTTTTCACCCCTTCGATGACAAACTCATCCAGGGCGCGTCTGGCCCGGGCCATGGCTTCGTCCCGATCCTGACCATGCGCAATCAGCTTGGCAATCATGGAGTCGTACTGGGGATTGACGTTTCCCATGGATTCCAGGGCTGTATCCACCCGAATCCCCGGCCCCCCGGGAATATGGACATGAGGCACCATGCCGGGACTCGGTGTAAACGTCTCCGCACACTCGGCATTGATACGACATTCCAGACTGTGGCCCGTGAAACCAATATCCCGCTGGCGAAATGACAACGACAACCCGGCTGCCACGCGAATCTGTTCTTTGATGAGATCCGTCCCGGTCACCATCTCGGTCACCGGATGTTCGACCTGGATGCGCGTGTTGACTTCCATGAAATAAAAATTTCGCTTGTGGTCGAGCAGGAACTCCACGGTTCCGGCATTGCGATACTGCACGGCTTTGACGACTTTCAGCGCCATTTTCCCCATCCGGTTCCGTAACCCCTTATCCACCACGGGAGACGGAGCTTCCTCAATCAACTTCTGGTAGCGGCGCTGCACCGAACATTCACGCTCTCCCAGATGCACCGCGTGGCCATGCGCATCGGACAGCACCTGTATTTCAATGTGCCGGGGATCCACCACATATTTTTCAAGATACACCCCGTCGTGGTGAAACGTCGCGCGCGCCTCGACCTGTGCTGACAGAATGGCTTTCCCCAAATCCTCTTCGCGGCCTACGACTCTCATGCCCCGTCCTCCACCTCCAGCCGCAGCCTTCACCATGACGGGATACCCGATGTTCCGGGCAATCTGCACGGCCTGACCAAGTGTGTGCACTTCGCCGTCGCTCCCCGGGATCACGGGAATGTTATGCTGCACCATGGTGTGTCGCGCCTTGACCTTGTTGCCCAGCAGGGCAATATGCTCCGAGGCCGGGCCAATAAAGGTCACCCCGCTTAATTCGCAGACCTCGGCGAAGTGGGTATTCTCTGCAAGAAATCCATAGCCGGGATGGATAGCATCTGCCCCGGTCATGGCCGCCGCACTCAACACATTCGGGATGTTGCGGTAGCTCAACGCATCGTCGGCCGGGCCGATACACACACGCTCGTCCGCGCAGCGCACATGGAGGGACTGCGCATCCACGTCGGAATAGACCGCGACCGTTTTCACACCCAGTTCCTGACAGGCGCGGATAATACGCAGGGCGATTTCTCCACGATTCGCTATCAGGATTTTTTTGAACACGACGTTGTCCTCGTGGAGCACTGCGCGGAGAGGAAGGTCACACGACAGGAAGCGGGTCAATGACAAACAACCGTTGCCCGTATTCGACCCCCGTCCCATTCTCAACCAGTACCCTGACCACGCGGCCGTCAGCCTCGGCTTCGATTTCGTTCATCAGTTTCATGGCTTCGATCACACACAGGGTCTGCCCTTTGCGGACGATGCTGCCTTCTTCAACGTAGCATTCCGCCTCGGGGGACGGTGACCGGTAGAACGTCCCCACCATGGGCGAGGTCACCGTCAGAAATTGAGACCAGTCCGCGTCTGCGGAGTCGGCAGCTTCGACGGTCGCATCCGTCATGCGAGCGGGCGGGGGAGCGGCAGGAGAAACCGGCGGGGGAGCGGCACCCGACGTGACAGGAACGTCCCGTCGGATACGAATGCGAAAGCCGTTTCGTTCAACTTCAATTTCAGTCAAATGCTCGTCGGTCAGAATCGCGATCAGTTCCTGGATGGCTTTCCGTTGTTCGCTTTTCATACGACGCCATCACGAGCGGACGCGTTCGATATATTCTCTGGTACGCGTATCCACTTTAATTACTTCCCCGACCTCCAGATACAACGGCACCTTGACGGTTGCCCCTGTTTCTACCACGGCCAGCTTGGTTCCCCCGGTGGCCGTATCGCCCCGAACCCCCGGCTCGGTTTCGACCACCTTCAATTCCATAAACGTCGGCAGCGCCACGGAGATGGGGATGCCTTCGTGGAGGACCATGTTCACCTGGGTTTCCTCTTTGAGCAGATCCGTACTGTCCCCAAGCTGGGGTTTGTTGTACGTGAACTGTTCATAGGTGGACGTATCCATAAAGGTGTAGGCATCGCCGCTGGCGTAGAGAAACTGCAAGGTACATTCATCCAGATCCGGCTCATCAAATTTTTCCCCCGCCCGAAACGTCTTGTCCAGCACCTGCCCGGTTTTGACATTCCTCAATCTGGTGCGAACAAACGCGCCGCCTTTGCCGGGTTTCACATGTTGAAATTCGACAATGTAATACGGCACACCTCCCAGCTCGATGCGCGTGCCACTCCGAAATTCTGCCGTTGAAATCACGATCCCTGTCTCCTTTCGCTGATAACCGATACGCTCAGTGTTATGTGTTCATCCTGTCCCCTGGTCGCCCGGGGCGCCAGGGGCATGCCTGTCCCTGGGTCGCCCGGGTTTGTTTGAGATGCTCAAGAACCGCCCGAACCGCCAGTTGATAACTCAACGCCCCAAACCCGCTGATCTGCCCAATCGCCACACTCGCCAGATAGGAATGTCGGCGAAAGTCTTCACGTTTGTGAATGTTCGACAGATGGACTTCAACGGTTGGCAATTCGATGCTGGCGACAGCATCCCGAATGGCAATGCTGGTATGCGTATACGCGGCGGGGTTGATCACCAGCGCATCGAACCGGTCCCGGGCTTCCTGAATCCACGAGACCAGTTCCCCTTCGTTGTTGGACTGTCTGGCCTCGAGGGTCGCTCCCTCGGCCCTGGCCAGTGCTGTGAGCCGGGCATTGACGACCTGAAGGGACTCCGTCCCGTAATGCTCCTGCTCGCGCGTGCCAAGCATGTTCAGATTAGGCCCATGCAAGACGAGAATCCGGATCATCAGTCGGCGTGCGATCAAGAAACGCCTGCTCCAGGCGAGGAAGGAACAACCACACCAGCATTCAATCGCTGGCCCTGCTTCAAGTCATTGACGGGCGTGGGATTCTAACAAGGAGGGGGCATTCGGTCAATGAAAGAGTTGACAGAGGCCCTGTTTGGGTTCCCGCAGGACAGGGGAAGGACCATCCTTGATACCCTTCTTCACTGCCTCATGGACTGATCGGCGTCGGATTCACTGAAGCCATCCCGTGCACGCTCGACAGTCAGGCAGCTTCCGATTGTGCCTTGCGGGACAGCGCGCGCCGCAGCTCCACCATTCCCAGCGTGTCCCTGGCACAATAGGCATGCAACGCAGAGGCGACACGTTGACGCTCAACCCAGTCAGTCTCCACAACCCCCTGGTCAGAGCCAGGGGCATGCATGACTTTCTGGTACATCGTTGACGCCGTTGCGCCATCGCGGATCTCCAGATCTCCGTAATCAAGCGACGGCACAAGGACAGGCAGCACGGATTTCAGCGAAAATGATCCGTGAAAGTCCGGGTGGTAATAGTGGGTGTGTATCACCGGCAACAAATCCCACAGACGCGGCACGACCCGAAGCAGGTCCGTCCTCAAATGGGGCACGGCGTCGGCCAACGCTTTCAGGATGTGCCGCTCTGAATCGGAGTACACGCAGATACTTCCCTCCTCGCCAACGGATTCCAGCACGCTCACCGCAATTTCCTCGCGCGGATCGCGCTGTGCCATACACAAACGAGCGGTATGACGCAGCGATCCGTCCTCCATCTCCGTATGGTTCGACCATTGCATCGGCAGGAGCTGATACGGACGGGTACGCGCATACAAAGGAATGGCTGGCATAAAGGTCTCAAAATCCAGATGATGGACCGGATAATGGACCGATTGCAGCACATCCGCCAGCCGTGGCGAAATCCATTCAACATTGTCCCGCACGCATTGTTGTACCCTGGTCAGCGACACCTGAGGAGGAATATCGTCAATCGTTTCGATCCCCTGCTTCCTCAGACGATGCACGATCCGGTTGTCCCCGGGTAAATGATAGATCCATCGGGCCGGTTTGGAAGCCGTACAATGCGCCCAGAACGGGCAGGTATAGGGAGCATGACAATGACCATCCGGCTCGACATCGGGTGCCTGA
>RKSG01000050.1 GCA_007570995.1 Nitrospirales bacterium | reverse complement strand
ACTGACCCGGCGCCTGAAAGAACCGCGCAGATTCATCCAAGTCACTGTCGGAGCACGGCAGGTTGGCGAGACGACGCTGGTCAGGCAGGTTGCATTGTGCCCGCAGGAACAACCATCATCACTGCCCGAGGCACTGTAGGCAGGCTGGCATGCCTTGTGAAGCCGATAGCCATGAACCAGCCCCGTTACAGCATCCGCAGTACTAATGGTTATCCGGATTTTTTCACCGACTGGACAGTAAGAATGCCTGGAAGCGAGTTGAAACGACGAACCCGCGGCACAATTTTCGACACCATCACTCGACAGCGTTCCACGTTGATTCAGTCGGCACTGCCGCATGTGAAGTTGGCGAAAGCGTTTGAGAACACGGCAGACGCCCTGATGGCAGGATCCCTCGGCACCCGACGCGCAATCCACGCCCTGACAACGTTGCGGGATACCCCATTGCCCCATCTCATCTCAGGCGCAGTTCACCCGACGGGAGAATCCCATGAAAGTCACTATCCGGGATAAAGAAGCGTTGTGTGCGATTTCCCCCCCAGCCTTGTCGGCGTACGCCCGCGCTGCAGGCTGGGTCAAAACTGATTCCTACGGAGACCACTCCGACATCTATGCCAACGAGGGGAAACCGGAAATTGTTTTGCCTCGAACCCAACGTCTTGGCGATTACGCCAATGTCGTATCGCGGCTCATTGAAATTTTCGCCGAGGTTGCTGGTATGGACGATCTTGATCTCTACCGCACTCTCATCACAGCGGATCGTGATGTCCTTCGAGTACGCGTCAATGGTACAGATCACGGTGCCGTGAACGTGAAACAGGGAATCGATTTAGTGAGCGGTGCTCACGACATGCTTCTGGCTGCCGCATGTTCATTGCAGACTCCAGCGCGACCGTTCTACCGCGCCGGTGCCAGCAAAGAGACCAGCGACTATTTGAGCCGCGTGCGTTTGGGGCAGACCGAGGAGGGTAGCTCTGTTGTGACGCTCCTGCTCCCTGTTGTTCCGCCGCCGATGCAGCAACCGCTTGATCCGACGCGGGTCACCGATGATCCCATCGAGCGGAAAGTGACAAAACGTCTGGCTGCGGCCTTGTCAGCCACCCGCAACGCGACTGAACAAACCGTTGGAGGAGCCACCAACGCTTTCTCTGAGGCCGTAGAGGATGGCACAAGCGCGAATTTGTGTGATGCGCTCGTGAAGCTCATCACTCCGTTCCAGGCATTGGATATCAGTCTCGTGTGGGCGCGCACACGTCCAATGGCCCATGTGCAGGAGACCATCGGTTTTGCTGAAGGCGATGTCCCGACATTGCGTGAAGCCGCACGGACGCTCCGTGCTCAGTTGCCTCAATATGATTTTCGTTCACTGGGCTTTGTTCGAAGCCTGAAACGTGAAGACCATGAAACGGATGGGACGGTTACGCTTCAGGTTGTGCTTGCTGACGGGAAGGCGCAGTCGGCGACGGCTGTGTTACCGCAGCCCGATTACAATCGGGCGATCAAAGCCCACAAGGAGAACGCACCCGTCCTTGTCAGTGGCGACCTCGAAAGAAAAAATCAGCGCTGGCATGTGTCGAATCCGAGACTTGAGGAAGTTGTCTTCGATGAGCCCATGTCACACGAGGGTGAATCGTGAGAGGACGAACGGGCAGGACACGTCTTGTCAGCACCACCTCGATTGGTTCATGGGCTTGATACGGTGCGGCAGCCCGTCGCCCCGCTTTGCCCCTGTCTTGCCCCTTGAAAAGGGTCATGATAACTGAATCGAGGCAAAACATGCGTAACGTATTGATTATCAATGTCGAATCGATATATTTTCCATTCTCGAATCTCCGAGGCGAAATTCCGCCACATTGTGCGGCTGTTCGCGCTCGACCTGAACGCCGTGCAGATAGCCGCCTTGACCGGTCTCAGCCGTGTGTCCATCAACCGCCATCTGGCTGCGTTGCGCCGGTGCATGGCTTGGCACTGCGATCAGGTCAAGCCGATGAGCGGCGACATTGAAGTTGATGAATCTTCCTTCGGTGCGTGCCGCGTGCGGGGCAGGCGCGGGCGCGGCGCCTTCGGCAAAACCGTCGTCTTCGGTCTGTTCAACCGCCACGGCCAAGTGTCCACCGAGATCGTGCCGGACGGTCAGAAAGCCACGCTGCAAGCCCTTATCCGCGGGCGGGTAGGCCTGGACAGTGTGCTGTCCTCGGACGGCTGGCGTGGCTATGATGGCTTGGTGGATGTGGGGTACGGCCGGCTCTTCAAAGTCGCTCCTGGGCGCGATGAGTTCGTGCGCGGGGTCGTGCCCATCAACAGCATCGATAGCTTCTGGCGCTTCGCGAAAAGCCGCCTGGCGAAGTTCCGTGGCATGAACAAGAAACTCTTCTACCTGCACCTCAAAGAATGTGAATTCCGGTTCAATCACCGACACAGCGGGATCTATCAAATCCTGCTCAAATCGTGCCGGGAAAACCCGATTAAGTTATCCTGCCTAAATGAGAACCTGAAACAAATGTAGATTGGAGAAATTCTATGCATAAGAGAACGGTTGATGACACATCTGAAGAAATCATTCATCTGGAATCCCTTGGAGGAGAGTATACTGTCACCCCCATTTCTAATGGTGCTAAACAACTTGCTCCTGACCTTGACAACAGATCAATATTGTTTTTTGACACTTGTGCAATACTCGATATCGCGAGAGATAGTAATAATAATGAAACTGAGTGGAAACGGAAAGCAGCCAATATAAAAGCATTTCAAGAAATTATTTCTCAAAGCCTCAATAATAAAATAGTGATTGTGATTGCTGCTCAAGTGCTTCGCGAGATTCGTGACCACGAAGATATTATAGAGACTGGCACTAGATCGTCATTTACGAAACTTCAGGAAGGCCTGAGTCACGCTCTAGAGATTCTAGAGATACTGGGGATAAAACATGATAAAAGCTTTGAAAACTTCGAAAAGACTGGTGAGTCACCTACAAGGAAAGTGAAAGACAACATATCCATCCTTCTGAACAAGTCCACTCTTATTCGAGAGGATTGTAGTATTGTTTATGCTGCATGGGAAAGAGTTCAAGCAGGAATAAAGCCGGCAGCCAAGAATAAACAATCCATGAAGGACTGCGTTATTATTGAAACTTATCTTGAATTTAACTGCCAGTTAAAAGGACTTATAAAGCAGTTCCCTGAGCCAATTTTTATCTCTTCAGATACGGATGACTATGGCGAGTCGGAAGACCAGCTTTCACAAGACGGTTTAAAATATGCAAAAAGCTTGAAGGGCGCGGTGTCACTACTTAGTCAAAGACAGGCACAGCGGAGTAACATGAGGCCATGAACCATATTACTGCAGCAGACTTGGATTATTGGGGCACCAAGTACAGTGCGCGTGGAGAGCTACCAATCCTTGTCCGACGCCTTATCCATGAAACGGTTCGGGAACCTCCGAAAATCTGCGATTTTCCCTCTGGATCTGGAATAGATTTGCCCGGACACGACGGCGTTCTTGATGCAGTATCAGGAAACTCTTGGGTTCCCACAGGCCATTCCGTTTGGGAACTGAGTACAAAGAGAGACATAGCAGAGAAGGCCAATGAAGACATTGAGAAACGCACTAACGAAAAGCGCTCTTCTGCAACGTTTCTCTTTGTCACACCTCGGCGCTGGCCAGGGAAAAAAAGATGGATTGAACAAGCAAAATCCAGGAATGTCGGATGGAAAGATATACGGGCGTACGATGCTTCCGATCTTGAACAGTGGCTGGAAACAGGTCGGGTAACAACCGTTTGGTTCCATGAAGAGCAATTGGGCAATTCCGTTGATGGAACTCAATCACTAAGTCGTGCCTGGGAAGAATGGGCGCAGGCGACTAATCCTGAATTTCCATCGGCCCTTATGTGCGCGAGCCGCGAGGATGCAATCAGGAAATTGTACAAGTTTCTGAGCAAGCCTGCGGGACGCACAATAACGGTTGTCGGGGATACCAGGGAGGAGGCCATTGCTTTTATTGCCGCTGCACTCAAAGAAGACGAACAACTTAGAGAGCTTATGCCCGACGGACTTGTCATCCGTGACAAAACCGTTGCTGCACAAAAAACCACAGAACTCCTTGTCATGGCATCATCGGAAATCAGTCGACATATGCCCAGACTTCCCAGCCATTCCCATGTGTTAATTGCCGAAGCACGTGGCAACATCCAGGCAGGCATCGGAGAATCAAACATCATCTTTTTACATCGCATTCTGCCGCAGGCCTTCAATGAGTTAGTAGAAAAACATAATTTTGTCGATGCGCGTTGTGATGCAGAGCAGTTAGGACGCGAAACCGGATATTCTCTTTCTGCTCTACGCCGTCAATTTGCTAAGAATGACGCGTTGAAAAATCCGCCGTGGGCAACACCAGAAACAGCAAAAAACTTGTTCCCGCTGGCCTTGATAGGAGGATGGGATGAAAATTATGAAGGCGATAAAGATGTCATTAAGCATTTGGCCAAAGACCATGATGCATTTCTAGACACTGCTCAGAGTCTGGCAGATGCTGAGGAAACACCATTGGAAACAGTTGGGACAATATCCAGGATACGCTCCCGACTCGATGCATTTACAGCGTTAGGAAAGCGGCTCACAACAGAGAACATGGACGAATTTTTTTCGACCACGCAGACAATTCTTTCTCTCGCCGACCCAGGTTTTACACTTCCTCCAGAAGCTCGCTGGGCAGCAAATATATACAACAAAGAACGACGGCACTCTTCGTTTCTTCGCCATGGCATTACTGATTCACTGATTTTGTTTGCAATGTACGACAGTGTCTTGCCATCCGAACTTCGTGCCCAAGGCCGTGTTAAGAATCTTGTTGAGGGCTTGCTACAGGATGCGACTAAGGAAAGATGGTATGCCTTAAGGGACATTTTACCCAGTCTGGCGGAAGCATCCCCCGATGTGTTTCTTGAAGTATTGGAAAACGATTTACGTCAGACAGAACGTTCGGTTTCTTCTCTGTTCCTGGCAGAAAGAGACCCCTTAGTCGGTGACCATTACCAGTATGAAGGGCTACTTCGTGCTCTGGAGATTATTGCCTGGCACCCTGATCGTTTGATCCCTGCGGTTAGAATCTTAGGGCAACTGATGAAGCTGTTTGAAAGCCACATTGCAGACAACTGCTATTACCGCCCCCAGAAAGCCCTGGCGCAGATTCTAAAGAGCTGGATGCCACAAACGGCCGCGACAATCAATCAACGTCTGGAAGCACTGGATATTCTCTGCTCACAGTTCCCAAGCCAAGGGGCAGAAATTGCCATTGAATTTATTAGTCCCGGGAATAAAACGGGACATTACAGTGCTCGTCCAAGATGGCGAGACGATGCCCGAGGACACGGCGAACCAAATGTGAATCGGGAAGATCGTGTAAAAATGGAGCAGGCTACAGTTGAACAATTGCTTAACATTATCGAACGCTCCAATTTAAGTCCTGAGGAAACATTGAGTCTGTGCACTCGACTTATCTCTCACATTGATTCTTTGGGGCCAGATTATTCCTCGAGATTGTTCGAGATAACAGGGAAGAAGTGGAGTACTTGGGACAACAAAGGGCAGGTGGATCTTCAAAGAGAAATACTCCGCCATTTACACTGGTATGCCGTTTTACAACGGAAGAAAGGTGATAGCGCATATGACAAAGACCTTCAAGAGGCTTTAAAGCAATTCTATGAAACTCTTGAATTTCGCAGTCCCGTACAAAAACATGCCTGGCTGTTTGTCCACCGCCCTCCCTTCCCCGACGAATATATTCAAGACATTGAGGAAGAGGACAAAGAAGCCGGGCGACGTCGGCAATCTGCCATAGCAGAAATTTTTGGTGCTGATGGTCATGCAGGAATCGTTGAGCTTTGTAAGCTGCTGGCAGAAATAAGTGAAATATATGTTGTAAGTAATGCAGTGCGAGAGAGCATCCGCCGGAAAAACATTGATACACTCAGCTTGACAGAACTCGTGCGTGAGTCTGTCCAATCAGACCTCGACAAACCAAGACTGGCCTATTTTCTTTCTTGCCTGTTTTGGGAGGAAGAGCCAAACCGCATCATTGAACTTGCACGTGCTGTTTGTGGTGATGACATGTCTTTTGAAAGAAGAACGGCTTTGTTACATGCAATACCGCTGTCTCAAGAGACATGGGAATATGTTGATGAGTTCGGCACCCAACAAGTTGATGCGTACTGGGGAGAACCCAGAATCTGGACACCCGAACTCAAGAAACCAGAAATTCTAAAACACGTCGTAAAAGAATACTTGGACAGGAGATTGCCAAAGCTGGCTTTTAATGCCGCGGAGGAACCTGCCCATCACGACCCGGAGCAACTGCTGGAAATTCTGACAAAGTGGGGAACTCCTGCAGGCGATGTGGACAGAAGCCCGGCTAATCCGGATATCTGGCGGTTGCAAACTGCCATTGAACACCTGAGTGGGAAAATCCCAGATGAAAAGTTGTGGGTTGTGGAATTTAAATTTTACTTAATCCTGGAACATACTGATTACGAGGCAAAAACCATTTACAAAACTCTCTCGAGAGAGCCTGGTAGATTTGTCGAATTATTGGAATATCGTTTCAAAAAACGCGAGGACATGCCAGAGCTTCCTGATGAAGAAATCCACAGAGGAAGAGCTCAAACAGCCAGATCTATATTGCTTGATTGGAAAGGTTATTTTCCAGGGCAACAGGAAAACGGAACCATTAATCCTGGAAACCTTCAGGAGTGGATTAGCACAGCCCAAAAACTGTGTGAACAAAAAGGAATTAAAGGCATTGGCGATGAAACAATCGGAAAGATTCTCGCCTGTGCACCTGAAGGGAGCGACGGATTACACCCATGTGAACCTGTCAGGGATTTTCTTGAAACAGCCAACCAGGACATCTTAACCGGATTCGAGTTTGGTATTCGAAACTCGCGCGGGGTCACCTGGTCGTCGGGGGATGGAGAGCAGGAAAGAGATCTGGTTCAACAATACAATGAATCGGCAAAAAAGTTTTTCGGAAGATGGCCCCGCACAAGTCGTGTCATGAGGCAAGTTGCTGACTCGTACGAAGACCAGGCGAGATGGTATGAGCGCGGTACCCGGGTAAGAAATCTGTGCAACTATGAATAAGTCCCAGATTGCAGCGCAGTGTGCCATCAGGAAACTGTGAGAGAATCGGCACGCCCTTGCCAAACTTTCCGAAGTAGCCCCCCTGAACAAATCGGCCACCTTACTCGTAAGGCACAGATTTCAGTCCCACCACCTCCCTGCCAGACAGACCTGAATCACACCCCGCCCCCCTTGCAAAACACTCACTGTATTGAGTAAAATTACTCAATACAATGAGTAATTTTTCAACAAAGCCCTCCCGCTCCCAGGCCAGAGAACTGACCCGGCGCCTGAAAGAACCGCGCAGATTCATCCAGGTCGTCTCCGGAGCGCGGCAGGTGGGCAAGACCACGCTGGTCAGGCAGGTCGCAGCACAATCCGGCATGCCGACACGCTATGCCAGCGCGGATGAGCCGACTGTGCGCGGTGCCGACTGGGTGGAACAGCAGTGGGAGGCCGCCCGGCTTCTTGCCGGCGAGGCAGGCCGAAAAGGGGCGCTGCTTGTCCTTGACGAGGTGCAGAAGATTACGCAGTGGTCTGAAACCGTCAAGCGCCTGTGGGACGCCGACACGCACACGGGCCAGCTGCTGAAAGTCATCCTGCTCGGTTCCGCCCCGCTTTTGGTTCAGCACGGTTTGAGCGAGAGCCTTGCCGGACGCTTTGAAGTGCTGCACCTGCCGCACTGGAGTTTTCGTGAAATGCAGGAGGCGTTCGGCTGGTCGCTGGAGCAGTATATTTTTTATGGTGCCTATCCCGGCGCGGCACCGCTCATCAGGCAACCGGCCCGCTGGGCACGTTACATTCTGGATTCGCTCATTGAAACCACCATCTCCCGCGATGTGCTGCTTCTGTCACGCGTGGACAAGCCGGCCTTGCTGCGCCGGGTTCTCGAAATTGGCTGTGTCTATTCCGGGCAAATCCTCTCCTACACCAAAATGCTCGGCCAACTGCAAGACGCCGGCAACACGACCACGCTGGCCCACTACTTGGATTTGCTGACCGGTGCAGGGCTGGTCACCGGCCTGCAGAAATACGCAGGACAGGAGGCACGACGGCGGGCATCCAGCCCCAAATTCCAGGTGCTGAATACGGCACTGATTACGGCTCAGTCGCACCTCACGTATGGCGAAGCCCGCAAAAATCACGAGTTCTGGGGGCGACTGGTGGAGTCGGCGGTCGGAGTACATCTGGCAAACGCCGCCGCGACGGGGCATTGCACGGTGTATTACTGGCGCGACAGTCACCGCGAAGTGGATTTCGTTGTCCGTGCCGGCGAGCGCCTGACAGCCATTGAGGTGAAAAGCGGGCGGGCACGCCATAAGCCGGCGGGAATGGTAGCCTTCTCCGACGCTTTCGGCACCGCGCGCAAATTGCTTGTCGGCGGTGATGGCATTGCTGTGGAAACGTTTCTGTCAAAACCCGTGACGCACTGGTTGAAAACATGAAGCGGAAGATTGTTGACGCGAGGCACATGGCAGTATGATTCTGCGTTGCGCGCGACTTCCCGCATGGCATAGAAACACTTCCCCGGATCGGGCCGTCTTCAATGCTGACGAAAATCACCATCCGTAATTTCAAGCGCCTCGGCGAGGTTGAGATCGAACTGGGCAATCCTGTCGTGTTCATCGGACCGAACAACTCAGGCAAGACCTCGGCCATGCAGGCACTGGCACTGTGGGACATCGGGCTGAAACGCTGGAACGAGAAACGATCGGGCAAGAGTGCGCAGGGGAAACGCCCGGGCGTGACCGTGAACCGTCGGGACCTCGTCGCCATTCCCGTTCCTGCTGCGAATCTTCTCTGGCGTGGACTCCATGTGAGGGACACACGCACAGTCGATGGACAGCAGCAGACAAGCAACGTCCGGATTGACATCATCGTCGAGGGTACCACCAAAGATCAGCAGTGGATCTGCGGCCTGGAGTTTGACTATGCGAACCCGGAGGCTTTTTATTGCCGGCCTCTGCGCCGTGGCAGAGGTGAGCGAATGTTGGTCCCGCCTGACGCCGGGACGGTGCAAATCGCCTTTCTCCCCCCAATGTCCGGGCTTGCCGCCACGGAGACACGCCTTGATGAGGGGGCCATGAATGTCCGGGTCGGCGAAGGCCGGACAGCCGAGGTTCTGCGTAATCTCTGCTACCAGGTTCAGAACAAGTGGCCTGATAAATGGGAAACGATAACAAGCGAGATACAGCACCTTTTCGGGGTCGCACTCGGCAAACCGCGCTATGTGCCGGAGCGCGGAGAAATTATGATGAGCTACCGGGAGCAGGACGTCGAGCTGGATCTCTCATCCAGCGGACGAGGCCTGCAACAAACTCTTCTTCTACTGGCCTATATGTACGCCAACCCCGGCGCGGTGCTTCTGCTGGACGAACCCGATGCGCATCTTGAGGTTCTTCGTCAACGCCAGACCTACAAGTTGATTGCAGACGTGGCCGCAGACAGCGGCAGCCAGATTATTGCGGCGAGCCATTCCGAGGTGTTGCTCAATGAAGCAGCGGACCGGGATCTGGTTATTGCCTTTGTCGGGAAGCCGCACCCTCTGGCTGATCGCAAGAGCCAACAACTTCGCAAGGCCCTGCGAGAGACAGGGTTTGAACAGTATTCCCAGGCAGAACAAACCGGGTGGGTGCTCTATCTTGAGGGTTCCACAGACCTTGCCATTCTGCAGGCGTTCGCCCGTCGTCTCAACCATGAAGCCACGGAAGCCCTTCGGAAGCCCTTTGTGCACTATGTCGGCAATCAGCCGAAGAAAGCGGCCAGTCATTACCACGGTCTCAGGGAAGCCCTACCTGATTTGAGAGGCGTGGCTATCCTTGACCGGCTGGAATCCGATCCCCCCGAGATGAAGCCTGTTACGCTGTTGCAGTGGCGTAAGCGGGAAATCGAAAACTACCTGTGCACCCGGGCAACTCTGGAGGCCTATGTGGAGGCATCCACCCGGACAGATTTCCCGGAGCCGCTGTTTGTTCCGACCGAAACGTCAAAGCGTATGGATGCCATGCGCGAATCCATTGACGAGATTACCCGTGCAATGGAGACGCTGGGCACTGGCTCTCCCTGGGATGCCGACACCAGGGTGAGTGGTGATTTTCTGACTCCTCTTTTCCGTGCCTACTCCAGGAAACTCGGCGTGCCGGATTTGATGGCCAAGAAGAGTTTCTACGAACTTGCCGAGCATGTGCCCGAAGGTGAGATTGATCCGGAGATCCGCGAAAAACTGGATGCGATTGTCCGCACCGCGAACAGTGCAACGCCGCGGGGGAACGAAGACTGACGTCCCCCCGCGGCCCACACGGGAAGCAGCGCAGAACGATGCCCGCCGGCATGAATGAACATGACTTGGAACAAGCCGTCCTGTCGTGGTTTGCCGAACTGGGTTACGAAACCGCCCATGGCCCCGACCTCGCCCCCGACGTCAAGACGCCCGAACGCGCAACCTTTAACGATGTCGTCCTTATAGACCGTTTCCGCAAGGCGCTGGACAGACTCAATCCGGATCTCCCCGCTTCCGCTCTGGATGACGCCCTCCATAAAGTCACCCGCCACGACAGCCCGTCGCTCATCAGGAACAACCACTCATTCCACACCAGGCTGGCGGACGGTGTGGATGTGGAATACCGCCGCAATGACGGCACCATCGGGGGCGGGCATGTTGTCCTGGTGGATTTTGACATGCCGAAGGCGAACGACTGGCTGGCGGTGAACCAGTTCACTGTGACGGACGGCAAACATACCCGCCGCCCCGACGTCGTGCTGTTTGTGAACGGCCTGCCGCTGGCGGTGATTGAACTGAAAAGCCCCGCCGATGAAGGCGACACCCTGCAGGCAGCTTTCAACCAGTTGCAGACGTACATGAACGAAATCTCCTCGCTCTTCGTGTTCAACGAGGCGCTTGTTATCTCGGACGGACTGGACGCACGGATTGGCTCTCTCAGCGCAGCCAGGGAGCGCTTCATGCCGTGGCGCACGGTGACAGGAGAGGGACTTGCGCTGGACTCCGACCTGTCACTTGAGGTGTTGATAAAGGGAGTCTTCGACATGACCCGCTTTCTGGAAATTGTGCGCTACTGCACGGTGTTCGAAGACACCAGCGACAAGGTGGTCAAGAAAACGGGTGGCTATCATCAGTATCACGCTGTCCGCCTGGGAGTGCAGGAAACCTTGCGCGCCTGTGCGGAACGCGACGCACCTGAAACGACATACGACCTGTCCGACGTGTATTACGCCAAAGCGTCACACGGCAGGCCCGGCGACCGCCAGATTGGGGTGGTGTGGCATACTCAGGGGGCGGGCAAAAGCCTGACCATGGCTTTTTATGCCGGCTGGATCATGCGGCATCCCCTGATGGAAAACCCGACCATCGTGGTGATTACCGACCGCAACGATCTCGACCAGCAACTGTTCGACACATTCGCGCATGGCTACGAGCTGCTGCGCGCAACTCCGAAGCAGGCGAAAAATCGCGCCAACCTGCGTGAATTGCTGCAAGTCACCGGCGGCAGCGTGGTCTTCACCACCATCCAGAAATTCCTGCCCGAAGACACAGACGACACGGACCCGGCGCTTTCACCACGCCGCAACATCGTCGTCATCGCCGACGAGGCGCACCGCAGCCAGTACGGTTTTATAGACGGCTTCGCCCGGCATATGCGCGATGCGCTGCCAAACGCGTCCTTTGTCGGCTTCACCGCGACGCCTATCGAAAGCACCGACGTCAACACCCGCGCCGTATTCGGCGATTACATCAGCGTGTACGACATGCAGCGGGCCGAGGAGGACGGCGCCACGGTGCCCATCTACTACGAAGGCCGCCTGGCCAAAATCCAACTGGATGAATCCGAGCGCCCGCGGGTGGATCCCGAGTTTGAAGAGGTGACCGAAGGCGAAGAGATCGGGCACAGGGAAGCCTTGAAAACAAAATGGGCCGCGCTGGAAGCCATCGTCGGAACCGACAAGCGCATCCAACTCATCGCCGAAGATCTGGTGAGTCATTTTGACGCTCGCCTCGAGGCCATGAACGGCAAGTGCATGATCGTGTGCATGAGCCGGCGCATCTGCGTCGAGATGTACAAGGCCATCGTCGCCTTGCGGCCACACTGGCACAACGAGGACGACGGGAAAGACGGAATCAAAATTGTCATGACCGGCACCGCCTCCGACCCGCCGGCATGGCAGCACCACATTCACAGCAAGGCCGCACGCGAAAAACTGCGCACCCGCTTCCGCAACCCGGCGGACCCGTTCAGGATTGTCATTGTGTGCGACATGTGGCTGACCGGCTTTGACGCCCCCTGCCTGCACACGATGTATGTGGACAAACCGATGCACAGCCACGGGCTGATGCAGGCAATTGCGCGGGTGAACCGGGTGTTTCGCGACAAACCCGGCGGGCTGGTGGTGGATTACCTCGGGCTGGCCGAAAACCTCCGCCAGGCGATGCACACCTATACCGAAAGCGGCGGCACGGGCCAGACGACGATTGACCAGCAGCAGGCGGTGGATGTGATGAAGGAAAAGTACGAGATCTGCCGCGATATGCTGCACAGTTTCGACTGGTCGGCGTGGCGCGACGGCCCACCCGCGGAACGCCTGAAACTGATGCCGTCCGGGCAGGAACATATCTTGAAGGAGAAAGACGGCAAAGCGGATTTCACCGCCGCCGTCACAGAACTGTCACAGGCCTTTGCGCTGGCGGTGCCGCACGAAGAGGCCATCGCCATCCGCGACGATGTCGGCTTCTTTCAGGCACTCCGCGCCGCGCTGACCAAAACGGTGCGCACCACACCGCAGTCCGGGGAAGAAATGGAGCACGCCATCCGGCAGATTGTCTCCAAAGCCCTCGCACCGGAAGGCGTCGTGGACATTTACGCCGCCGCCGGTCTCGACAAGCCCGACATCTCGATTCTGTCCGACGAGTTTCTGGCCGAAGTGCGCGCCATGCCGCAACCCAATCTGGCGGTGGAGGTGCTGCGCAAACTGCTGGACGGAGAAATCAGAACCCGCCGCGGCAAGAATGTCGTGCAGGCGCGCTCGTTCGCCGACATGCTCGAGAAATCCCTGCACGTCTATCAGAACCGGACCGTTGAAACGGCGCAGGTCATTGAAGCATTGATTGAACTGGCCAGGAGAATGCGCGCGGCCTCCGCCCGCGGTGAGGAACTCGGCCTGAGCGAAGACGAGGTCGCGTTCTACGATGCGCTGGAAACGAACGACAGCACGGTCAAGGTGCTCGGCGACGCGACGCTGAAAACCATCGCCCACGAACTGGTCGCGAGCGTGCGCCGCAGTGTCACGATAGACTGGGCCCTCAAGGAAAACATGCGCGCCCAAATCCGTCTGAAGGTCAAAAAGATTCTGAAAAAACACGGCTACCCGCCGGACAAACAGGATAAGGCCACCAACACCGTTCTGGAACAGGCCGAGGTGTTGTGCGCCGACTGGGCCGGCGCGTGAATCCCTTCGTCCAGATAACCGGCAAGACGCCCGGAGCCTGTCTCGACTTCCGAACGTCGCGGGATGTATTCTCTCGGCGACTGGCGCCCCGGGAACGTGAAATGGCCAGGCCCACGAACACGACATGATGACCCAGCTCCATGAGGACTCTGCGAAGGGGCACCTGTGCCTGGTGGATGGGTCCGGGTTTCTGTTCAGGGCCTTCCACGCTCTCCCCTTGCTGACCAGGCAGGACGGGACGCCGGTCAACGCCGTCCTGGGCTTTACCAACATGTTGATTAAGCTCCTGGACGACCTGCATGCCACGCATGTGGCTGTGATTTTTGATTCGGCCCGGCAATCCTTTCGCAATGAGCTGTTACCCGAGTACAAGGCCCATCGCCCTGACCCGCCCGATGAACTGATCCCCCAATTTCCCCTGGTGCGGGATGCCACGCACGCGTTCAAGGTGTCCTGTCTGGAACAGCCGGGCTTCGAGGCGGATGACCTGATTGCCACCTATGCGAGGCAAGCCCGGGCCGAAGGGCTTGCTGTGACCATTGTGTCCTCGGATAAAGACATGATGCAGTTAGTGTCTGACCTGGTCGTCATGTTCGACGCCGTCAAAAACCGACGGATTGGCCCGGCTGAGGTCAAAGAAAAATTTGGCGTCGGGCCGGAGAAGGTGGTGGATGTGCAGGCACTGGCGGGGGACGCCACAGATAACGTCCCTGGCGTCCCCGGCATTGGCGTGAAAACCGCTGCCCAGTTGATTGACACCTATGGCGACCTGGACACCGTGCTCGCGCGCGCGGCGGAAATTAAGCAACCGAAGCGCCGCCAAAGCCTTCTGGACGGCGCCGACCAGGCCAGGTTGTCACGGCAACTGGTTCGGTTACGGGATGACGTCCCCACGACCGTGCCCATTGAGCAGTTGCAACGCCAGCAACCCGACCCGCAGCGCGTGCTGGCGTTTCTCATGGAACAGGGATTCAACTCGGTCATTGCCAAGGTCAGAAACCGGCTGATGCCATCCGAGACGGGCACGCCGGATCGCAACGAGACTCACCCCGCGTCGGCGCGCCCCCTGGATTCCCGCTCAACTCACTGCGGGAATGCATGCCCCTGGCGCCCCGGGCGACCAGGGGACGGAGGGGGGAGCTTGACC
>RKSG01000115.1 GCA_007570995.1 Nitrospirales bacterium | reverse complement strand
TACCATCCCCTCCCTCTGGACACAATCATGATCGCCCCCATCAGCAGGATGACATGGACGACATCAAACCGGGCCAGGTCATAACTGAAATGCATAAACGTACAGGGAGACAGGGTGCAAAGGATCGCCAGGTTCCTGGCGAACGGCGTATGCC
The DNA here is from genome assembly GCA_007570995.1 of Nitrospirales bacterium. Lineage (GTDB taxonomy): Bacteria > Nitrospirota > Nitrospiria > Nitrospirales > UBA8639 > Bin75. The sequence continues at coordinate 5,637 of RKSG01000115.1, read as the reverse complement.
TGCCGACCTCCTGAGTGGCCCATCGGAAAAACACCATGGCCATCACGAACACCCCCACCACGAAACCGGTCCCAAGGAACACCAACGTCCACTGTGTCACAGGGATACCGAGTCCGGTGAGAAGGGTGCCGATGAACCCTCGTTTGATGAATCCAAACTCCTGATAATTGACAAGATAATGGGTTGCGAGGAAGCTGTAATTCGGGGGTTGCACGGCAAGAGGGATCAAACCATACAGACCGACAAGCAGCAGGACGAGCAGAATGGGGACATACGATGGCGATTGCGTGAAGCCAGGGAAGCGTTTCATGAACTCACCGGGAAACGTCATCTGAGCGTCAGGCACTCATGGGCTGTGCCTTCACTATCTCAGGGAGGGGGACCATTCAAAAGCGATACGCTCAGAAGGGGCTGTGCGCACGAATCGGAGGAGTCAGTACCCAGCCTTGCTCCCCTCGCTATCCAGGGACTTCCCGCCATCACCGTCCGCCAACCGGTCTGCAACACCCGGCGTCCAGCAAGACCGGCATGCCATTGATTCTGAAGTATTTCGCGTACCATGCAGGGCAGGATCAAAACCGTGTGTACCATCACAGCGATACGCTTTTCAACACGTCCCCCTGGTCGCCCGGGGCGCCAGGGGCATGCTTGAGTGTTCGCCTTGCCCGGGCACCGGCCTCTCACCATCGTTTCCTTCCCCTTGTCAAAGCCCCCCGCTGTCCCCTGGTCGCACGGGACGCCAGGGGCAGGCTTTGCATGTACGGTGCCCGTGGAACGCTCCGCGGAGCAGACAACCCTGAACTCGGCAGTACTCCCCGCATCCATTTTCTTCGACGGGAGTGATGACGAACGGGACCGCGGGACGAGGGGAAACGACCGCCTGAGCCGGCACCGATTCATTGCACAGCAGCTGTGCCGGTCTGCTCGCATTCGCGGACACGCCGAACATGGATGGCTGCCACCTTGTCAAACGACCATATCCGTATGCAAAATTGCCGCTGATTCGTTCGCGGGCCGTCCGGCAGGGGAGGCGCGTCCATGCCGCAACAGGGACAGGCGTGAACCCTGTCACCCCCCTCCGTCATTCCCGCAGTGAGTTGAGCGGGAATCCAGGGAACGCATCGGTCAGCCATCACGCAACGACTCAGATCATCACCGGCACCACGCTCCTCTGGCGCCCCCCATCCCTGGATTCCTGCGTTCGCAGGAATGACGGAGGGGGGCTTGACGGCGTGATGGCCAGGTGACTCGACCACAGCCAGGAACGGGCATGGCAACCAGAAAAACCGGCAGACAGGTACGGCACGGGCAGGCACCACGACCTGCCGTGGAGCGCGAGGTGGCATCCAGGGACGTCTACCCGCCCGGCGGGCCGCCGCCACCGGGGCCGCTTCCCTCCACACGCACGCGCGTCGCTCTGAACATGCTCGCCGCGCTGGCACTCAGCCTGCTGGTGGCCGTCTGCTACTATCCGGCGACACAGGGGGGCTTCGTGTGGGACGACTCCCTGCTGATGCGAGCCAAGCCGATCCAAAGCCCGTCGGGCCTGTGGCAGGTCTGGTTTGAGCCCAGCACCATTGACGGCAATGAGGCCCATTACTGGCCGGTGCTGTACACACTGTTCTGGCTGGAGCACCGATTGTGGGGATTCACCCCGGCCGGCTTTCATATCGTCAATGTGCTGCTGCACCTGGGCGTCACGCTGCTGCTGTGGCGCCTCCTGCTTCGGCTGGCCGTGCCGGGCGCGTGGGTCATGGCCATGGTGTTCGCTATCCATCCGCTTCATGCAGAGTCCGTGTCGTGGGTGATCGGGCGCAAGGACCCGCTGGCGACGCTGTTCGGTCTGGCCTGTGTGCTGGCCTGGCTCCGCTTCGTGGAACACGGACATCGAGTTTCCTACGCCTGGGCGCTGGTGTGGTTCGTGCTGGGCATGTTGAGCAAAACCACCGTGGTGACCCTGCCCGTGTCGCTCCTGATCTGGTACTGGTGGAAACAGGGCCGTGTGACCGCAGCCGACGTGGCGCGGGTGGCACCATTGCTGCTGGTGGGACTGGGTATCATGATCGCCGAAATGTCATACGCCAAGGGGAGGGATCACTCCGCCTTCGACTATTCGATGATCGAGCGGATGCTCATCGCAGCCCATGCGTTGTGGTTTTATGTGGGCAAACTGGTGTGGCCAACGGGGCTGGCCGTCATTTACCCGCGCTGGGACATCCGTGTGATGGACCCGCTGGCCTGGGGGTATGTCGTCACCGCCATTGCTGCGGTCGGGCTGCTGTGGGCCTTCCGGCACCGGATCGGCCGGGGGCCGCTGGCCGGTGTGCTGTTCTTCGCGGTCACGCTGTCACCGACGCTCGGCTTTGTGGATTACAGCTACATGCACTTCTCGTTTGTCGCCGACCGCTATCAGTATCTGGCCGGCGCCGGGGTGATCGCCGTCCTGGTCGGTGCCGCCGCCCATGGCATGAGTCGGCTGCCGGGTGCATGGCAGACAGGCGCCCGGGCCACGGCGGTCGCGCTGCTGGTGGTCATCCTGGGGCCTCTCACCTGGCACCATGCGGGCATCTACCGGGACGAAGTCACCTTTTACAGCCACATCATCTCCCTCAATCCGAAGGCACGATTTGCCCATTTCATGCTCGGGCTTGAATATAACAAGCAGGGGCGGTACGAGGAGGCCCTCGCCACCTGTCGTATTGAATACCAGCTCGCCCTGCAGCATCCGTATGACCAGACTTGGAACGGCTGGGCGCGGGTGTGCATGGGGAATACCACCGAGAAGCTGGGCCGGCTCGCCGAGGCGGAGGCCTACTACAAAAGCGTGCAGACCTTCCCGGAAGCATTCCACCGCCTGACCAAATTGTGGATGCGGCAGGAGCGGTACCAGGAAGCACTTGAACTGTACCGCACGTTTGTCAGGAAAAATCCCTGGAGCGCCAGGCTCCATTCCGGCATGGGTGTCGCCTTGCTCAAGTTGAACCGGCTGGACGAGGCGTTGCAGAGTTTTGAACGGGCGCTTGAGCTGGCCCCCTCCATGGAAGAGGCGCGGACCCATCGTGATCGAGTGCGGCAACTCATGAAGAACCGAGGCGCATAGGCAGGCCCCTGGTCAAACCCAGGGGCAGGCATTCCCGCAGTGAGTTGAGCGGGAATCCAGGAGGAGCTTGACCAGGGGGCGGGAACAGACATGGCAACTGGAAAACCCAGCGCGCGACACGGACGGACGACACCAAAGCATGCCCCTGGGTTTGACCAGGGGCCGGCTCCCCCAGGGGGGACGGGAGCATCCGACAGCGTCACCACGTCCACCGGCCAATCGTCTCCCGGTGCGCTTCACGCGACGCGCGCGTCCCGCGTGCGCAGGAATGCATGCCCCTGGCGCCCCGGGGACGGAAGGGAGGGTGCATGTGCCGCGCTGGCACTTGGCCTCCTGGTGGCCGTCTGTTACATGCCCGCCACCATGGGGGGCTTTGTCTGGGACGATTTCGTGTTCAGGGAAAGCGAAGCGATTCAGCACCTGCACGGTCTCCGGCAGATCTGGCTGGCGCCACGCTCCCTGAATGCGGGCGAGGGACATTACTGGCCGATTCTGTACACGACCCTCTGGCTGGAGCACAAACTGTGGGGATTCAATCCCGTCGGCTATCACGTCATCAATCTGGTGCTGCACCTGGCTGTCACGCTGGTGCTGTGGCGCCTCCTGCTCCGGCTGGCCGTGCCGGGCGCCTGGGCCGTGGCAGCGGTGTTCGCGGTCCATCCCCTGCACGTTGAGTCCGTGGCGTGGGTGATCGGGCGCAAGGACCTGCTGGCGGCACTGTTCTACCTGACGTGCGTGCTGTCCTATCTCCGCTTCGTGGAAGACAGGCGTCGAAGTCACTACGTCCAGGCCCTGACGTGGTTCGTCCTGAGTCTGTTGAGCAAAACCACCGCCGTGACCCTGCCCGCGTCGCTCCTGATCTGGCACTGGTGGCAACGGGGCCGCGTGACCGTGGCCGATGCCGCGCGGGTGGCCCCGTTCCTGCTGGCCGGGCTGGCCATCATGATCCCCGACCTGCTGTACTACAAGAATATTGATTCCACGGCCTTTGACTATTCACTGATCGAGCGGGCACTCATCGCGGCCCATGCGTTGTGGTTTTACGTGGGCAAACTGGTCTGGCCGACGGAGCTGGCCGTCATGTACCCGCGCTGGGCCGTCGGGACGGGCCACCCGCTGGCCTGGGGGTACGTCATGGCCGCGCTCGTGGCGGCGGCCCTGCTGTGGCTCTTCCGGCACCGGACGGGCCGGGGGCCGCTGGCCGGTACGGTATTCTTCGCCGTCACGTTGTCGCCGACGCTCGGCTTCGTGGACTACGGGTACATGCTGTTTTCCTTCGTCGCGGACCGCTACCAGTACCTGGCCGGCGCCGGGATGATCGCTGTCTTGGTCGGCGCTGCGGCCCATGGCACCAGCCGGCTGCCTGGCGCCTGGCGGACAGGCGTGCAGGCCATGGCCATCGTGCCGCTGGTCGTGCTGGGGACGCTCACCTGGCACCAGTCGGGCATCTACAGGGATAACGTCACCTTCTACCGCCATATCATCTCCCTCAACCCGGAGGCACGCTTTGCCCATCTCAGTCTCGGCATGGAGTATCACCGACAACAACGGTACGAGGACGCCTTTGATGCCTATCAAGCCGAATACCGTCTCGCCCTGGCCCAGCGTCCCCAGGATCAGTACCGGATCAGCAGCGCGCGGTTGGGCCTGGGGGCCATCGCCGAGAAACAGGGACGGCTTGAGGAAGCGGTGGCCTACTACAAGGGCGGGCTGACCCTCCAGGATACCTTCAACCGCCTGACCGCCCTGTTGCTCCGACAGAAGCGTTACCAGGAAGCCCTTGAGTTGTATCAGGAGTTCAGTCAGAAGAATCCCGGCAGTGCCACGCTTCATTCCGGCATGGGCGTCGCGCTGGTCGGGTTGAACCGGCCCAACGAGGCGTTGCGGAGCTTTGAACGTGCACTGGCACTGGACCCCTCACTGGATGAGGCGCGGGCGTATCGCGATCATGTCCTGACGTTCCTGAGGAGCCGGGGCCAATGAAGCAGCGCAGGAAGGCGATACCGAAGCCGTCTGCCCCTGGTCAAAGCATGCCCCTGGGTTTGACCAGGGGCCAGGGGCAGGAGGAAGCCCCCGAGGACGCGGCCACGCCCGTCGGATCATCGCCGTCCCGGGCACGCCCCTCGACACGTCTCCCGCCAGCAATGGCCGCGCGATGGCTCCCCTACCCCAACGCCCTGGCCATGTTGGGGCTTTGTCTACTGGTCGCCATCAGCCTGTTTCCCGTGACCAGGGCAGGCTTCGTGTGGGACGATACCGTGCTGACGCAATCCCAGTCGGTTCGGACCACGTCCGGTCTCTCGCAGATCTGGTTCACGCCCAGAGTCATTCAAAACGAGGCGCACTACTGGCCGATTCTGTACACGACCTTCTGGCTGGAATACCAACTGTGGGGACTCAACCCGCTGGGGTATCATCTCGTCAGCCTGTCGCTGCACCTGGCCATCACGCTCCTGCTGTGGCGTCTGCTGCTTCGGCTGGGCGTGCCGGGGGCCTGGGTCGTGGCGGCGGTGTTCGCCGTGCATCCCACGCACGTC
>RKSG01000102.1 GCA_007570995.1 Nitrospirales bacterium | reverse complement strand
CCGGGTTACACCAACATCGCCTCTGCCTTCCTGCTCAAATCGCTCTCGGAGCTTCGCGCATCGGGCAGGATGGCCTATATCATGCCGCTCGAATTTCTCAACACCGGCTACGGAGTACTGGTGAAGGCAAAACTGGTCGAATCCGGCCACCTGTTCGCCGTGCTCCGCTTCGATTGCGAAAAGGATATTTTCCCGGACACCACCACCTCAGTCGGTATCATTCTCTACGACAAGGCCGTTCGCCATCCTTCTGTGAGGTTTTACTCGGTGCAGTCCATTGCACAGCTTGAACGGTTCGATGATCTCGAACCGGTGTCAGACATGCCACTGGAGAAGTTGGACGTACAAGCCAAATGGCTTCCGTTGTTTCAGAAACGGGAGCACACAGTGGACCCGACCTGCACGACGACGCTCGACGTTTTTGGGAGATTCAGCAGAGGGATCGCGACGGGTGCGAACGAGTTTTTTGTGCTGCGCCCGTCAGTGGCCAAAGCCAACGGTCTGGACAGCACAGCCGACTGTGTCCCCTGCATTACCAAAAGCGCGCAACTGCGCCGACCGGTGTTTGAGACCGCGGATTATGACGAGCTGTCTCACGCCGACCAACCGGTTCTCCTGTTCTCGATCAATGGCACACAGTCGAAAAAGGCAAAACAGTACATTCAGTTCGGGGAACGTCGAGGCTTCCATGACCGCTTCCTCACGAAACACCGCACGCCCTGGTACAAGACGGAGCAACGGGCGCCGTCACCGCTCTGGTTGGGCGTGTTTTCAAGAGGGGGCTACAAGATTATTTTCAACACAAGCCAGGCCCGTCATTTAACGTGCTTCCATGGCTTTCAGCCCAATGCGCACGGGCGCGCATACGTCGAGCATCTTTTTCTGTATCTTCTGTCACGAACGGGGCGGGCCATTGTGTCGCGCTCAATGCGTCGGTATGGTGATTCGCTGGATAAGTTTGAACCCAATGATGTCAATGGTGCCTTGGTGCCCTCTCCAGAATTCTTTGCCTCACTACCCGCAGAGAAAATTTCCGGAGCCATGAAGACCGTCAAAGAGACTGGGCTGTTGCCTCAGTGGGCCGAGGCCCTTTTCGCGCCATTGACCGTGCCCGGCAACATGACGCACCGCATGACCACGCCACGTAGCGACACGGCCAACAGTGAGCGGGGTCGTCACATCCGGGGTTACAATCAGACGTTGGCCGGGATCATGCACGGAGAGGCGACGACGCCGGCACAGCACCGTTGACGTTGCGGGTTGCCTTTCCTGCACCCGGGCATTCCTGCCCCCCCTCCGTCATTCCTGCGAACGCAGGAATCCAGGGGTGGGGGGGGGCAGGTCCTGCAAAAGAAAGATCATGTCCGTGTACCTTAGCGTGGAACACATCCCATGATTATCGAGATCGGTCACTTTTCCGTGGTCATTGCCCTGGTCCTGTCTGCGTTCGGCATGGTCACGTCCGTGCTGGCGCTGACGACACGCAACACGGACTGGGTACGCGTCGGACGCATGGCCGTGACGATGATTTTCCTGCTCCTGTCCGCGGGCATGGCGTCCCTCGTGTACAGCTTTCTGACACGGGATTTTTCCGTCCATTACGTCGCGACCACGTCCAACTCACAACTGCCCCTGTTCTACACCATCGCCGCCGTCTGGGGCGGGCATGAAGGCTCGCTCCTGTTGTGGGTCTGTCTGCTGTCCGCGTTCAGCACGGTCGCGGTGTGGCTCCACTGGCGCACCCAGCCGGCGATCATGCCGTACCTGATCGGGGTGGAATGTCTGGTGATCCTGGGATTCCTGCTGCTGATTCTCTTTCTCTCAAGCCCGTTCGACCGTCTCATTCCCGCCCCGCCCGACGGCAAAGACCTCAACCCGCTGCTGCAGGATCCGGCGATGGTCCTGCATCCTCCCATGCTGTATATGGGATACGTCGGCTTCTCGATTCCCTTTTCCTTTGCCATGGCGGCGCTGTTCTCCGGGCGACTCGGCGAAGAGTGGATCAAGGTCACCCAACGGTGGACCATCTTCGCCTGGCTGTGCCTGACCACCGGGATCCTCCTGGGCGGCTACTGGGCCTACTATGAACTGGGCTGGGGCGGTTACTGGGGATGGGACCCCGTCGAAAATGCGTCGTTCATGCCGTGGTTGGTCGGCACCGCGTTTCTCCATTCGGTGATGGTTCAGGAAAAACGGAAGATGTTCAAGGTCTGGAATCTCTTCCTGATCATCGTGACGTTTTCGCTCTCGCTTATCGGCACCTTCCTGGTGCGAAGCGGCGTCCTCACGTCAGTCCACACGTTTGCGACCGATCCCGAACGCGGCCTGTACATTCTCATCTTTGTCACCACGGTCATCGGCCTGGCCTTTGGAGCCTTACTGCTCCGCGCCAACGCACTGAAAAGCCGGATTGAGATGGATTCCATGGTCTCGCGGGAATCCGTGTTTCTCTTCAACAATTTACTGTTCCTGGTGGCCGCGGCGACCGTGTTTCTCGGCACCCTGTATCCCCTGATGATTGAAACGTGGAAAGGCGCAAAGGTCACCGTTGGCCCTCCGTATTACAACACGGTATTCATGCCCATCGCGCTCGGGCTTCTGTTTCTGATGGGCGTCGGCCCCTACATTCCCTGGCGCAAGGCCTCCCGCAGCACACTGAAGAAACACTTTCTGATCCCCCGGGCCATCGGCACCGCATCAACCCTGGTCGTGTTTGTCCTTGGCATTCACCGCGCGTTTGCGTTGGCCGGGGCGTTTGTCGTGGGGTTTGCGGGCGCGGCGATCGTGATTGACTTCGGCAAAATTTCTTCGCTCTACGCTCGCCGGGCGTCTGTCAATCCGTTGAAGGGCGCGTGGGCGGCGTTCACCTCCAACCAACGCCGCTACGCGGGGCTGGTGACACACGTGGGCGTGCTGGTGCTGGTCGTCGGCATTCTCGCGTCCACCATTTACCAAACGGAAAAGGTGGTCTCGTTACGCGTTGGGGATGAATTCGTGCTGAATGAGTACCGGGTGAAGCTCGAACGCATACACGATGTTCGGGGGAAAAACTGGAGTGCGCAGGAAGGCGTGTTTGAAGTGTACGAAGGCGAGACCCTGCTGACCAGGCTACGCCCACAGAAACGTGTGTATGACGCCTCGCAAACACCGACGACGGAATCCGCGATTTATTCCAAAAACATGGGGCATATCTTTCTCACCATGCCGGATGTCTCACCTGACGGCGTGGCCGTGGCCAGAGGCGTCATCAACCCGCTGATCCTGCTCGTCTGGAGCGGCGGCGGCATCATGGGTCTCGGCGTGTTGCTCAACATATTCCGCCCCCATCAACGGAGGGATGACGATGCTCTGTGATGGGTATCAGGCGAAGCCGGGCGTTTTATGACTCGTGTCACGCAAGTCACCATACTCATCGTGCTCGTCATCTTATTCGCCTTGTTGTACCAGGGCCTGTGGGGCGATCCGCATCGCATCCCGACCGTCCTGGTGGGCACCCGCGCCCCCCTGTTCGAGGGGCCGGACGTGGAAACCGGGGCGTCGCTTTCTTCCAGTCAGTTCGCGGGAAAAGTCATCCTGGTGAACTTCTGGGCTTCCTGGTGTCAGGAATGCAAAGTCGAGCACGACAATCTCCTGCGCCTGTATGAGGACTTCCGCGATCATCCTGACTTTGTCATGCTGGGCATCAACTATCAGGACGAAGTAGAAGACGCGCGGGCCTATCTCAAAGAACGCGGGTCTGGCTTTGCGCACATGCGCGACGTCAAAGGCACGCTGGCCATTGCGTTCGGGGTCTATGGCGTACCGGAAACGTTCGTCATCGACAAAGCCGGTCTCATTCGTCACAAACGGATTGGCCCCATCGTCGGCGACGCCTACACCCAGCTCACGAAGCATGTCCTGACCCCCCTGCTCAACGACGCCAACCCGGTGCTGTGAACCATGTCCCGTTTCATCCCCATGCTCTTCGTTCTCTGTCTTGCGTATCCGCACGTGGCCCACGCCGACGTCGTAGATGAGACGGCCATTGACAAACAGGTGCGGGCCATAGCCAAGACACTTCGCTGTACCGTGTGCCAGACCGAAAACATCTGGGAGTCCGGCGCGCCACTGGCCCGGCAAATGCGTGATGCCATTCGAGAACGTGTACTGCGTGGAGAATCGGCCGGGGCCATCCGCGCCTACTTCCAGAGCCGCTACGGCGACTACATCATGATGGAGCCGCCGAAACACGGCATCAACTGGCTGATCTGGCTGGCTCCGTTTCTGTTGCTCTTTGGCGGCGGTTTATTATTATGGAGAGAGATCAACGGATGGGTGACCCGCACGCCCGCCCCTCGACCGGACGTGCCGCCACTTGATGAAGCCTCCCGGCGGCGCATCCGGCAGGACATGGAGCCACCGGAGGTCTGACGGCTGCGTGGCCATTCTGCGCGCTGCGTCCGCCCGCGACACGTCGTATGTCAACCATTTTCAACATCGTGTGCGTCGTGCTTCTCACTGGCGTGATTGCCGCCGTCGCCTCTCCCTTCTGGCGAAAGGACGGCGTGACGTCTGACCCGACGGGGCGGGAAGCCGAAGACGACCAGGAACGGGCTGATCTCCTGATCGAACGGGACGTGCTGCAACATTCACTGCGGGAGCTTGACGTTGAGCTTGCGCAGGGGAGGTTGGAGCAAGCAGATTATCAACGATTGCAGGCGACTGATGAACGGCGTCTGCTGGAGGTTCTCACCCGACTCGATGCCCTTGCCGCCCCCGATCCCCAGCCGTTGTTACCTGAGCACCTGCCGGGCAAGAAGCGTGCCTGGGGCGCGGCGATTGTCACCGGTCTGGTTGTGGCGTCTCTGTCGGTGGGGATCTATGGCTTTCTGCAATGGCGCATGGTGAGCCGGCTTGTAGACATCCAGGCCGGGATGGCTGCCCAGGCACCTGACCCTGCGGCCATGGTGGCCAGGCTGGAAGCCAGGCTCAAGGAGAACCCTGACGACGTGCAGGGCCAGCTGATGGCCGGGCGATCGTACATGGTCATGGACAGAATGGACGATGCGAAAAAGGCGTATTTGAAAGTCCTGGATCTGTCCCCTCGGAATCGTGAAGCCCATTACAATCTGGGTGTCATCATGATCGAGCAGCGCCAGTTCGACGACCCGAACATTTTCCAGGCGGCCCTCGAGCATTTTGACCTAGTATTAGTTGATTTACCGAATCAACCTGGCGTCAACTGGTACAAGGGTCTGGCCCTGTGGTATCTCAAGCGGCATCGAGAAGCCGAAGAATGCTGGGCCACGGCCTACAACAATCTTCCCCCCGACAGCCCCGATGCCGACTTCGTCAAGCAGGCACTCACCAAACTGCGCAACGGGGAGACGCCGATTTAAGACGGGGAGGGTTTGACCTGTTGCCTGCCCCTCCGCGTCCTGGGCCAGGTCGTGGCGGCCGTCATTCCTGCGCACGCAGGAATCCAGTTTGTTGCTTCGCGCTGTGGCCAGTCAAAGCCTTATCCTGCAAGTCTCGCCAGGGTGACTTGCGTAGGATAGAGGTGGCCGGCTGGTTGTCCGTCAAGTGGCTGTTCTGGATTCCGGCCCCTGGTCAAAGCCAAGGACAGGCCTTTCCCAATCCTGACAGGTCCCTTCTTTTTCATCATCCCCGCTAACAAAGTCGGGAATGTAGCCACCACCGATTGCCTTGAGTCGCGCCGCCAGTCTTGAACAGTGGATTCCTGCGTTCGCAGAGCCTGCCCCCCTGGTCAAAGCCAGGGGCAGGCTCTGGCGCCCCCCTTGGATTCCCGCTCAACACACTGCGGGAATGCATGCCCCTGGCA
>RKSG01000128.1 GCA_007570995.1 Nitrospirales bacterium | reverse complement strand
TCGCGCTGCAGGTACATGTCCCCGCCTGTTTGACGAAATTCCTCGGCTTTTTCTCTGAGACCAGCCTCCAGGGCTTCCCCTGCCTCTATCTGTTTGCGGGCCGCATAGTCCCGCACATCCTGCGTGATGCGCATGGAACAGAAATGTGGCCCGCACATGGAACAGAAATGCGCTCCCTTGGCAGCCTGATCCGGGAGCGTGGCATCGTGGTAATCACGGGCCGTCTCGGGATCCAGCGAGAGATGAAATTGATCCTCCCACCGAAACTCGAACCGGGCCTGCGACAAGGCGTTGTCGCGTCGTTGCGCCCCGGGGTGCCCTTTGGCCAGATCCGCGGCATGTGCAGCGATTTTGTAGGCGATGACACCGACCTTCACGTCCTCTTTCGTCGGCAGGCCAAGGTGTTCTTTGGGCGTGACGTAACACAACATGGCACACCCGTACCAGCCGATCATCGCCGCCCCGATGCCCGACGTCAGATGATCGTAGCCCGGTGCAATGTCCGTGGTGAGGGGCCCCAGTGTGTAAAACGGTGCCTCATGACATACCTGCAACTGCTTGTCCATGTTGACCTGGATCAGGTGCATGGGGACATGGCCCGGTCCCTCGATCATGACCTGCACCTCGTGTTCCCAGGCAACCGTGGTGAGTTCGCCCAGCGTGTCGAGTTCGGCAAACTGAGCCGCGTCGTTGGCGTCTGCGATGGAGCCAGGTCGTAACCCGTCGCCCAGGCTGAATGACACGTCATAGGCCTTCATGATCTCGCAAATCTCCTCAAAGTGCGTGTAGGCGAAGTTTTCCTGATGATGCGCCAGACACCACTTGGCGTGAATGGAGCCGCCCCTCGACACGATGCCGGTCATGCGATTGGCAGTGAGAGGCACGTAGGCCAGCCGGACGCCGGCATGAATGGTGAAATAATCCACCCCTTGCTCGGCCTGCTCGATCAGCGTGTCCCGATAGATGTCCCACGTCAGGTCTTCGGCTTTTCCGCCCACTTTCTCCAACGCCTGGTAAATCGGGACGGTGCCGATTGGCACGGGCGAGTTTCGGATAATCCATTCCCGTGTTTCGTGAATGTTCGCACCGGTCGACAGGTCCATGACGGTGTCGGACCCCCATCGAATCGCCCAGATCATTTTTTCGACTTCTTCTTCGATAGACGACGCGACAGCAGAATTGCCAATGTTGGCGTTGATTTTCACCAGAAAATTGCGGCCGATAATCATGGGCTCGCTTTCCGGGTGGTTGATGTTGGACGGGATGATTGCCCTGCCGCGTGCGACTTCGTCGCGAACAAATTCCGGTGTGATTGTGTGCGGCAGGGTCGCGCCCCAGCCCTGTCCGGGGTGCTGTTCAACGCCGCGGGGCGCTGACGGGCCTGGGCCGTTGGACGCTCCATTCGAGGCAGCCTGCGCCTCCTGTCGTGCCTGCGTTTCCCGAATGGCGATGTATTCCATCTCCGGGGTGATGATGCCTCGACGGGCATAGTGCATTTGTGTGACGTTCGCCCCGGCCCTGGCCCGCAGCGGCTTGCGAACGTGATGGAAGCGCAGGGAGGCCAGCTTCGGGTCGCTGGCCCGCACGCGTCCGTATGCGGAAGAGACCTCAGGCAGGGGTTCGACGTCGTGCCGACCCAGAATCCAGTCACGCCGCAGCGGGGGAAGGCCCTGTCGAATATCAATGTCCTGCGAGGGGTCGGTATAGGGGCCGGACGTGTCGTAGACCAGGATGGAGGGAGCGGCAGGTGCATCCCCGGACTGGCCGGTACCTGTGCGCCCGTTCCGGCCATGCCGCCCCGGTTGCGATGACCCCTGTTCAAACCCAGGGGCATGCGTGAGAGAAATTTCACGCATCGGCACGGCCACATTGTGGAGCTTCCCGTTGACATAGACTTTTGTCGAGGCTGGAAGCGGGGTGGTGGTGAGCGTCGAAGCGGAAGCGTGATCGCGCGACGTGCCCTGTCCGTCGAAGGCTCTTCCGTCTGAAGCATGCCCCTGGCTTTGACCAGGGGAAGGATGTTGAGGGAGTTCAGTATGGCTCATACGGCAATCCTTTCATCAACATAGAAAAAAAGCCGCTCTCCAGCATTCTGGAAGCGGCTGACAAAAAGGGGAGCATTCCCGTATGTCCGCTTCCCTACGCTGGCATTACCCAGATCAGGTGATAAGGGTTGTCTTCAAACAAAGACTCTCAGCCGTCAGGCTCCCCTAGCTGTCCGTCAATCCACTGATCCTACGCCTTGAGGCTGTTCTTGTCAATCAGGTACAATCGACCCGCTGAGCCGGGGATGATTTTCCCTTGGTCATGCCCCCCGCCGTCCCCTGGTCAGAGCCAGGGGCATGCATTCCTGCGCACGCAGGAATCCAGGGGTGGAGGCACCAGGGGCAGGCGTTCAACACGGGCGATTCTCATGCCGCGACTGATTGATCCACCCAGAAGTGACTTGAACCGGTTGCCGACACCGCTCACCGCCGGCCAGCAGGCTGTTCTCGACCTGTTCGATCGCCGACTGCAGGATGGATGGGAGTTCTATGTCCAGCCGTATCTCAACGGGTTGCGGCCCGATCTCGTGCTCCTGAACCCCAAGGTCGGTATCGCGGTGTTCGCGATCACTGACTGGGATCTGACGACCTGTTCGGTTGACAAACCACTGGCTGGCCCCCCTCGTTTGATGATGCGGGACAGTGATGGCCGGTGCCTCTACCCACACAATCCTCTCGACCGGGTCCAGTCCTGCAAGAGCGAGCTGTTCAATCTCTACTGTCCGCGTCTCAATGCCCCGTCCGGCGTCGCCGCGATTACGGCCGGGCTCATTTTCACACGGGCGCCGCGGGCACGGGTGGAGCAGGTGTTTTCGGCTTTCCTGTCTCACGGCAAGGCGACGAGTAAGTACCGGCACTTACATCCCCTGTCGGGTTCCGATGACCTTGAGGCAGGTGATCTCGATACCATTTTCCCGGAATGGGAACGACAGAAATCCACCGTCATGTCGGCGAACAGTGCGGCTGATCTTCGAGGGTGGCTCAAGGATCCGTACTGCAGTCAGGAGCAGCCGGCGCCGCTGGACATGGATGATGACCAGCGCCGGCTGGCCACGACACGCACCGGAACGGGCTACCGTCGCATCAAGGGGCCGGCGGGAGCCGGCAAGAGCCTGGTGCTTGCGGCGCGCGCCGCTGTCCTGGCGGATGAAGGGAAGCACGTGCTTGTGGTTACCTTCAACATCACGTTGCTGAACTACCTCCGCGACCTCGCCGCCCGTCACGTGACCGGTCAACCGGTTATCAGGCGACAGATTGATTTTCTCAACTTCCAGCAATGGTGCAAGCGTGTCTGCAACGACGCCGGCTGTAAGGACGAATACGATCAGCTTTGGGGAAAAACGTCCACGGGTAGCGAGACACAACGGCGCGATCCCATCCTGGAGAACGAGTTGCCCAAGCTGGTCCAGTCACTCTATACCACCTCGTCCAATGTCCCACGCTACGATGCGATCCTGGTGGACGAAGGTCAGGACTACAGGCCGATCTGGTGGCACACCCTCTGCAAGGCGGTCAAGCCCGGTGGGGAGATGCTCTTCGTGGCGGACAAGACGCAGAACATCTACGGCACCGCCGCGGCATGGACCGAAACCGCGATGGCCCGTGCGGGATTCAGTGACCCGTGGTCGGAGCTTCGTGGCAGCTATCGTCTGCCGCAAGGCGTGATCCCCATTTTGCGGAATTTTTCGGATGCGTTCCTTATCCGTGGAGAGAACGATATTCCCGAGCACACGCAGGCAGAAGTGATGAACGACCCGGTCGAGTTACGTTGGGTGCAGGTCTGTACTCCGGGGAAAGAGCTGGAGGTGTGTGTCGACGAAGTGCATCGATTCATGGAGTGGCCGATCGATGATACGGCGCAGGCCAGCATCGTGTTCCTCGCGGAGATGAAGATGGGCGCCATGGTTATTGAGAATGTTGAGCGAAGAAAAGGCATGCGGGTTCTCGAAACGTTCAGCCGGGAATCGTGCAACCGCAAAAAGCGGGCGCTCTTTCAAGGACAGGCCACGGTGAAGGCGACGACACCGTACAATTTCCAGGGGTGGGAAGGCAGACATTTGGTGATCTACGTGGAGAACGCCGGTAATCCCGCGCTGCTCTACACGGCTCTTACCCGTCTGCGCCGACATGCGAATGGCAGTGCCCTGTCTGTGGTTTCTTCCTGTCCGGCATTCTCTGCCTTCGGACGGGCCTGGCCGGATTTTGTCGAAGTCTGAACAGCCAGGCGCGGTGGGTCAATGGGAGATGGGGGCATCTCGACCCCTGGTCGCCCGGGGCGTCAGAGCCTGCCCCTGGCTTTGACCAGGGGGGCATGCCTGAAACAGCGGACGCGAATCGTAGCGCCTCTTGAAGGGGAATCTGCCGGCCCGCGAGCCGGGCTTTCAGGCATCTGCTCCCTCTCCCCCTGGGAGAGGGCCGGGGTGAGGGCAAGCCTGTTGCAGGTGGGGGGAATCTGCTACAATCAGTCTTCCGGCCTGTGACATCCTCGCTCGTATCATAAGCATGACGTGGCCGTTGAGAGTCTGTGATCCAACAACAGGAAGAGGTGAGAGCGTGAGCACTGTTGAAACGGTTGCCTTTCCCATCACCGATTATGCCGATGTCCCGGCCGAGATGCTCTTCGAACGGACGGTGGCCGCCAAAAAAGCCCTTGGCGACCAGGTGCTCGTTCTGGGGCATAATTATCAGCGGGATGAGATCATCGTGCATGCCGATCTTCGGGGGGATTCCCTGTTGCTGGCCAGGCTGGCTGCGGAACGGTCGCAGTACCCTCATGTCGTGTTTTGCGGTGTCCACTTTATGGCTGAGACGGCTGATATTGTGAGCCGCTCCAACCAGACCGTGATCTTGCCGGACCTGGCTGCCGGGTGTTCCATGGCGGATATGGCGGCCATTGAGCAGGTGGATCAGTGCTGGGAAGAGTTGGGGCGTGTCCTGCGCGTGGAAGAGGAGGTCATGCCGGCGGTGTATGTGAACTCGGCCGCGGTCCTCAAAGCCTTTTGCGGAGAGCATGGGGGCATTACCTGTACATCGTCCAATGCCAGGGCTGTCATGGAGTGGTGCTGGGCCAGGAGAGAAAAGATTCTGTTCTTTCCTGACGAACATCTTGGGCGCAATGTGGCCAATGCCATGGGGATCCCGCGGGAACAGATGATCGTGTGGGATCCCTTCATGCCGTACGGGGGGAATACCAAAGACGCAATACGGAGGGCCACGCTGATCTTGTGGAAAGGCCATTGCAGTGTCCATCAGATGTTTCAGCCCGCGCATGTCGCGTACTTTCGCAAAACCTACCCGGGGATTCAGGTCATCGTGCATCCTGAATGTCACGAAGACGTTGTCAATCAAGCCGATGTGGTGGGGTCCACCGAGGGTATTATTCGCACGGTGAAACAGGCCCGGCCCGGGACCATCTGGGCCGTTGGGACGGAGTTGAATCTGGTCAACCGTCTGAAACACGAGGAGACGGACAAGCAGGTCTTGTTTCTTTCCCCCACGGTCTGCCGTTGCGCGACCATGTTTCGTATTGATGCCGCTCATCTGTGCTGGAGTATGGAGAATCTTGCGCATGGATGTGTGGTGAATCGCATTTCCGTGCCCAGCGACGACAAGGCCCTGGCCAGGATAGCACTTGATCGCATGATGGCCGTCAGCTGACCGGGGTGGTATCTCATCCCGTTGCCACCCGGCCGTCCCCTGGTCGCACGGGGCGCCAGGGGAGACCGGGCCTTTCAGTCGTCGGAGGCGGCACCCGGCCGTCCCCTGGTCGCACGGGGCGCCA
>RKSG01000175.1 GCA_007570995.1 Nitrospirales bacterium | reverse complement strand
ACGGAGGGGGTGACCAGGGGTCAGGTTTTCTTGCGAACCAGGATACGCAACGGCGTGCCCTCGAATCCAAACGTGGCACGGAGTTGATTTTCCAGGTAGCGCTGGTAGGCAGGCGTGAGGGTGACAGATTTGCCGATAAAAATGGCAAAGGTTGGCGGTTTGATCGCCACCTGTGTCATAAAGATGGATTTGGTGGGATTGCCCTTTTTCACGAACATGGGATGCGCGACCAGAATTTTCTGGAGGAACTGATTGAGGCGACTGGTCGGCACCCGGTAGGAAAACGTTTTCGTGATCCGGGCGATGGTCTCGAAGAGATGGTCAACCGTCTCAGGCTCACGCGCCGATCCGAAGACAATCGGGACAAACGTGAAAAACGGGAAACGCCGTTTCAGGTCTGAAGAAAACCGGTCTTTGGCTCCGGGTTGATGCCGGCGCCGATCCCATTTGTTGACGAACATGAGGCAGCCTCGCCCTTGTTTCCGGATAAGCCCCGCGATCTTGGTATCCTGCTCCGTGACGCCCTCGATCCCATCGAGTATGAACAGGCCAATGTCCGAGCGTCCCAACGCTTTGATGGTCCTGCCCACACTGTAGCCTTCAATCCCACGGGCGATGCGTCCCCGACGCCTCAGTCCCGCGGTGTCCGTCAACACAAAATGCCGGCCCTGACGTTCCATGTGCGTGTCAACCGGGTCTCGTGTGGTACCCGGCACGTCGCTGACGAGGACGCGTGCTTCTCCGAGTATGGTGTTCACCAGCGTTGATTTGCCCACGTTGGGACGTCCGACCATGGCCACACGGGTCGCGGTGGTGTCTTCACGTGCATGATCGAGCGGGGGGAAAAACGGGAGTAAGGCTTCCAGTAACTCATCAACCCCGGTGCCGTGTTCCGCCGAAACCGGAAACAGCACATCACGGCCGAGACGATAAAAATCCGCCAGCAGGGGTTCCAGGTGAGGGGAATCAATTTTATTGACCACAAAAAATGTGGGTTTGTCCACCCTGTGTAACAGTGTGGCGATGTCCAGATCCAATGGTGTGAGCCCTGCCCTGCCATCCATGATGACAAGAAGGAGATCGGCTTCGGTCAGGGCGACGTGCGATTGTTGACGGATGAGGCCGGTCATGCCTTCGGTGGACGTGAGGTCCAACCCGCCCGTGTCCACCACCTGAAAGCACCGATCTCTGTAGGTGCACTCGGCGTAGATGCGATCACGGGTGACGCCCGGACTGTTGTCGACGATGGCGTGGCGTGTGCCGAGAATGCGGTTAAACAACGTGGATTTTCCCACATTCGGCCGTCCGATCACGGCGACGAGCGGCACGCCCGATGTTCCCGTTCCTGGCTGAAACGTGCGTTGACCCGGTTTCTGTCGTCTCATAAGGACATGACGGTCTGAGGCTCCCCTTGGATTCCCGCTCAACTCACTGCGGGAATGACGGAGGGGGGGCTTGAAAGGCGAATGAATACCCGCCCCCGGTTGTCCCAAGGGCGGTGAGGGGACGAGAACGTGTCAGAGATGCAGATGTTTCAGTGTGGCAGCGCAGAGAATAATCAGGATGCCCATGACCAGTCCTGATTTCTGGAACGGAATGGGTTCAATGGTATGGGCTTCTTTTTCTTCTGCATCTTCGTCGCCGGTGGGGTCAATGCGAAAGACCACGGTATACAAATACAACGTCAGAATTCCCAGAACCAGGGTGAGTTTAATGAAAAAGATCGTCAAATACCGTGCGTTGCTGGACAGACCTTCGCCGGTTTGCATTTGCATGAGTTCTCCCACGTAATGGAGATTGATGCCACCGGTGAAGAGAATCACGACAAGGAGCACCCCGACGACCTTGCGGTACTGCTTGTAGAACGTGTCGCAAATGGGTTTGATGAATTCCTTGGGAACGGACGATTGAAGCCCTGGCGTGACCGCCAGGACCAGGAAAGCGAGCCCTCCAATCCACACGACGGCCGACAGCAGATGAAGCCAGTGATTGAGAATAGGAAGGACTTTATTGAGATCGAACAGCAGTTCCTGGAGCTGCATCATGGGACTTTGAAAACAGGGGTGTCGTTGCCAAATCGTTTCCGGCGAAGTTCATCCATCAACTGGACTGTGATCAGCGGGATCGCATGCTCACGGGCATGCCGTTCTACCCCTGTCTTGACCATGGCGCGCAGGAAATACGGGATCCGGTTTAACCGCGTTTTCGCGGCCTCGTCCCAGACCGTGTCGGTGTGCATGGGCACGTTAAACGCGACCTTCACTTTGTCCCCGCCTTTGGGGGTGTACAAGCACCATTGATCTTCATCCATCCAGTCCCCGTGATCCACGTAGGGGCGCGCACGGCAGCCGCCACAGATGTCGCTGTATTCACAGTCGCCACATTTACCCTTCAGTTTCGGGTACCGGAAGGAGTCAAAAATGTCTGACTTTTCCCACAGGTCCACAAAACTGGTGTCGCGGATATTGCCGGCTGACAGGGGCATGTAGGGGCAGGGTGTTACATCGCCATTGGGAGTCACTCTCGCGTAGTTCGTCCCCGCCAGGCATCCGCCGCCCATGTAGCCTTGAGCTTTGGTGAGAGGGGACGCGGGGTCTTTTTCGTAGGCGAGCCGTTTGAAATGCGGCGCACACCGCGCGCGCACAAGCATGTCGGGGTATTGACTCTGCGCGCCCACCAGGAAGGTCAAGACCTCTTCGTATTGTCCAGGGGTAATATCGGTTAACTCCTCACCGCGCCCCGTACACACCATGAAGAAGACGTTCAGCACGCGAGCGCCCAGTTGGTGAGCCCATTCGATCACCTCGGGCAACTCTTTGTAGTTCATCGGCTGGGCGCTGAAGTGTATCTGGAACTGCAGGCCGTTGCGTTTGCATGCCTCAATGCCCGCGACCGCGGCTTCCCATGCACCGGGAACGCCTCGAAAGGCGTTATGCGTGTCGGGGTTGAGGGAGTCAATGCTGATGCCGACTCCCATGACGCCGATCTCAACGAGCTGTCTGGCCACGTGATCGTGAATCAGCATCCCGTTGGTGCCGAAGACCACCATGAAGCCCGCCCCAACGGCGTGACGGGCAATGTCCAGGATGTCCGGTCTGACCAGGGGCTCGCCGCCGGTGATGACGAGTAAACACCCTCGATTGACCGCGGCAATTTGATCGATCACGCGATAACATTCTTCTGTGGAGAGTTCGTCCGATCCGCCACCTGCTCTGGTGGTGGCATCCAGATAACAGTGGGCGCATTTCAGGTTGCAACGTTTGGTGAGATTCAGGGCAACGAGGTACGGCTTGAAATCATCAACGGTGCGCCCGTCGGAGGGAAGGTCTCCAGGCGAGGCAAAGACCGTGGCCTGGCTACCCGCGGAAACAGGCCGTGGTGCCTCCGGAGGAAACTGGACGACAGGCAATGATCGACTCATAAGACCTCGAAACTGGATTCCTGCTTTCGCAGAGCCTGCCCCTGGCGCCCCCCCTGGATTCCCGCTCAACTCACTGCGGGAACGACGGAGGGGGGGCTTGACCAGGGGAATGACGGCCGGACAACGTGGCCGGTTTGCTGGTGGCTACTGGGTATCGGTGCCGGTCAGTCTGGCAATAATGTCTTTGACATTGCCGGACTTCATGGCTTCTTCCATCGTGTGTTTGGCCTGTTCAATGCCTTCGTTGGCCACGTCGAGGGTAATCCGGGTGGTGCCCAGCTGGTTGGCGTGTTTAATGATGAGGGCCCGCGTGCAATCCCTCATAAACCCTTCCGGTGCCCGTTCCAGGCGTTTCAGGGCTTCAGGCTCCCACTGATAGGGGTCAGGGCTGGTGGGTTCCCCCTTGCTGCTCCCCGTGGTGGAAGATCTCCCGTTGGATTCTTTGTTGGCGAAAATAGGGGTGTAGTCTTCGTTGGCGGCTTCCTGGATCATGGGACTCGCATACTCCAGGGTGATGGTGGTCATACCAAGTTTGCGAGCGGACTTTTCAATTTTGGCCTTGGCGCGGCGGCGTTGGAATCCCGCCGGCACGGCACGAATGGCTTCTTTGGCGTCTTTGGTCCACTGCATGGGGACGTCATCGTACGCCATTTGTGTTTCCAGCATCCCTTCCTGCTTGGCCGCGGCGTCGAACAGGCTTTTATCAACCGGTTTGAAGCCGTCGCCTGCGCCGCCGCAAATCGGACATTTCACGGGATGGTCGCCTTTGCCAATGTAGCCGCATCCGCTGCAGACGTAATACGTCTGCTCCATCCGGTTCAAATAGGATTGCGTGGATGCGCTCATGGCCGCTCCAGACGTGCCCTCAACCTGGTCGAGCATGCCGCTGAGCGTCGTGCCCATCAGATCTTTCGCCACGGCGTCGTCGGCCTGCATAGTGTTGCGGTCAATGGCAGCATTGTCCAGTTGGCCCCCCAGTGCTTTCATCGCATCCATGGCGCCCTTGGGCAGAATGTCGCCGACGGCGTTGTCGATCACCGAATTGCTGATGATGGTATGGCCTTTTTCAATAGCATACCGGTGAATGGCGGTTTTGGCGACCCCGCGCGCAAAGACCGGCACTTTTTCCATCCGCAGCAGGGCTTCCTCCGTCCAGGCAATCGTGTATTCCGCTTGCGCGTCGATGGGGGGCACGAATTTTCTGTTGGAGACGAGGATGTTACAGGACGTGGCCCGAAGCAGATTTTCGGTGTTGCTGCCAATATCCATGTCATCGTCACTGTGCACGCCAATGCGCCCGACGATCAACAACCAGGGTTTTTCTTTCCGAACGTATTGCAGGACTTTTTCGAACACCTTGCCGTCCAGGAGTGTCGTGCGAACATCTGAGCCTTCCTCCTGAGCGACTTCACGGGAAATATCGAGATGAGACTGGTAAATTTTGGCCAACCCGCTGTCAATCACTTCTTCGTGCAGCTTTTCCTGTTCTTTGAAACGAAAGACCTTGCCGGCTTCTTCGTTTAAGACCCCGGAAATACTGTGGAAGGCGGCGTAGTGAAAATACGGGTCGAAGGCCGAAATGGCTTCCACCGGTTTATTCAGGGCCTTGCCCAGGGCCAGACCGGTTTTCAGGCCTCCGAAGCTGTACGGACTGCCATCCACGGCGACGACAATTTTTCCGGAATCCACGGGTTTCAAGTCTTTCGCAATCAACATGTCCGAATTGCGCACCCTGCGCAGAACCCGTTCGGTATTGCTGCCGATGACGGAATCCTTGACGGCCCCCACGCCCAGTGCACCCATAATGGTCAGGTCGTAGCCGTTGGCCTGAATGTCCTCCGCCAGCACTTTCCAGTTACGGCCTTCCAGGGAGCGACGCTCCAGCGGGAGATTGGATTCGGTACAGCGTTTATCCACGTAGTCGAGATAGGAATCGGTAATGATCTGGAGCCCGCGCGTGATAAGGGAGTCATGAATCTTGCGTTGACGATCAAGCTCATGTTCGTCGTGATATTCTTCAGGCAGTCCTGCCTCCATTTGCTTAAACCGCTTGTCGTGCATTTTGGCGGCATAGACATGACTGCTGACGATTTTTGATCCGAATTCTTTGGCGAGCCGCACACCCAGGTCAACGGCCATATTGGAATGGTCCGAATTATCGACCGGGATGTAGATGGTCTTGTACATGAGCAGCCTCTTCTTAAACACTTCCCCCTTGTGCAAGGGGGGAACCCGCCTTGAGGCGGAACTCCGGAAGTCACACGAAGAGCGACACACGCTCGGACGCCAATCCTAGCACCTGGTCTTCAGGCAATGCAACCGGATGGACACGTCCACCATCTGTTGACCCTCGGAGTTGGTCCGCAACTTGCCAATGGCTGGTGTCGGGTGGGAAAGTAAACCGAGACTCGCTGGCCGTGTAGCTCTGACCTTCTTCATCAACCTGCAGGGTTCTCCAAAGCCCCACACCAGGTGGGATTTCAACAGCTTGAAAAGCAACGAAATTTCTTCATAATGGAAATGGCTATTTGACAAACTTGTCCGTTTTCTTTTCCCATGACCGTTTACGCCGGCGATCCGGTTATCTGGAGAACCCGTGATTCATACCTCAGGAGGGCACTCCTCGCCATGGAGATCTGGAGGAAGTGCCTTTTTGTTTGACAGAGAGGGGGCGTCGTCATGAACCCGCAGAATTTCCTGTTTACCTCAGAGTCCGTGACCGAAGGACATCCAGATAAAATTGCCGATCAGATATCAGATGGTGTCCTGGATGCCATTATGGCCAAAGACAAGAACTGTCGGGTGGCGTGTGAAACGATGCTGACGACCGGCCTGGCCTTCGTGGCAGGCGAGATTTCCACAAAGGCCTATGTGGAAATACCCGATATCATTCGAGAGACCATCCGTGACGTGGGCTATACCGATGCCACGTGGGGGTTTGATTACCGTACCTGCTCGGTGTTGACCGCCATTGACGCGCAGTCAGGCGATATCGCCATGGGCGTGGACACAGGGGGAGCGGGCGACCAAGGATTGATGTTCGGGTATGCCACCAATGAAACAACAGCGCTGATGCCCATGCCGATCCTGTTGGCCCACCGTCTGACGAGACGATTGGCTGACGTCAGAAAAAAAAACCTGGTGTCCTGGATGCGGCCTGACGGGAAGGCCCAGGTCACCATTGAGTATAAAAATGGTCAACCGGTTCGGATTGACACCGTGGTCGTCTCCACCCAACACAGTGACAAGGTCACCTCCAAGAAAATAGAGCAGGACATCAAGGAAAAAGTCATTGTGCCTGCGATGACAGAATGGCTGTCTGTCAGCGGAAGCAAACGGTCGGGGCTCTTTGATCCGAAACGAGTGAAGTTTTATATCAATCCGACGGGCCGTTTTGTGACGGGGGGGCCTATGGGAGATACGGGCCTCACCGGTCGAAAAATTATTGTCGACACGTATGGCGGTGTTGGAAGCCATGGCGGCGGGGCTTTTTCCGGAAAAGATCCCAGCAAGGTCGACCGGTCGGCGTCGTACATGGCCCGGTATATTGCGAAAAATATCGTCGCGGCCCGCTTGGCGGACAAGTGTGAAGTGCAGTTAGCGTACGCAATTGGAGTGCCTGAACCCGTCTCCATTCTGATTGATGCAAAAGGGACGGAAAAAGTCTCGCATGACGTCATGGAGAGATTAGTCAAAAAACATTTCCCCCTGACCCCGCGAGGGATTGTCAACTATCTGCACCTTCGCCGTCCCATTTACAAGCGGACGTCTGCCTATGGGCATTTCGGGCGGAATGAGCCGGGGTTTACCTGGGAGAAAACGGATAAGGCTGCCATATTGAGGCGGGAAGCCGGCCGTTAGCTCGTGGGCTGAAGGGGATGGTATGGGGGATGCTGTGGTAACTCGAGAACAAGCAGAAGGGAGCAGGGGCATATGAGGACGGCCATACAACGTGAGAACAGGGTAGTGGATTACAAGGTTGCGGACATTAGTCTGGCCGACTGGGGTCGGAAAGAAATTGACATTGCCGAAACGGAAATGCCGGCGCTAATGGCTTTACGGGAGAAGTATCGGGCATCGCAGCCGCTCAAGGGGGCGAGAATTCTCGGCTGTATTCACATGACCGTCCAGACGGCGGTCCTGATTGAGACCTTGCGTGAACTGGGGGCCGAAGTCCGGTGGTCCTCGTGCAACATTTTCTCAACGCAGGATCATGCAGCCGCTGCCATCGCGGCCCGGGGGGTGCCGGTGTACGCCTGGAAAGGCGAAACACTCCAGGAATATGAATGGTGCCTTGAGCAGACCATTGTGAAGGATGATCGGCCCTGGGATGCCAATATGGTCCTGGACGATGGGGGCGATTTGACCCAGATGCTGCATACGAAGTTCCCCGCCATGCTGGACAGGATTCACGGGATCACGGAAGAGACCACCACCGGGGTCCATCGTCTTCAGGAACGGTTGGAGAACGGGACACTGAAAGTGCCCGTCATTAACGTGAACGATTCCGTGACGAAATCGAAAAACGACAATAAATACGGGTGCCGCCACAGTTTGAGTGACGCCGTCAAACGCGCGACCGACCATTTACTGGCAGGCAAAAAGGCTCTGGTGATTGGCTATGGCGACGTGGGGAAAGGCTCCGCGCAGTCCCTGAGACAGGAAAACATGATCGTCAAGGTCTCGGAGATCGATCCCATTTGCGCCATGCAGGCCTGTCTGGATGGCTTTGAAGTGGTGTCTCCTTACAGGAACGGAATCAACACCGGCAACGTGAGCGATGTGGACCGAACGCTCCTGAGCCAGACCGATCTGGTGGTGACGGCCACTGGCAATTTCAACGTCTGTGACGCCGCGATGTTGCAAACCCTCAAAAATGGTGCCGTCGTCTGCAATATCGGCCACTTCGACAATGAAATTGATACGGCCCATATGCGAAAACACTGGGAATGGGAAGTCGTCAAGCCGCAAGTGCATAAAATCCATCGCAACCGTCAGGCCGGCGATCATCTGATTCTGTTGTCCGAAGGGCGTCTGGTCAATTTAGGCAATGCGACCGGTCATCCCTCCCGGATTATGGACGGGTCCTTTGCGAACCAGGTTCTCGCACAAATCTATCTGTTTGAAAAGAAATTTGCCGATCACCCCGGGCAGGTGACGGTCGAAGTCCTGCCCAAGCACCTTGATGAGGAAGTCGCCGCTTCTATGGTGCGAGGGTTCGGTGGCATCATCACCAGACTCACCAGCGAACAGGCCGCCTACCTGAACATACCGGTCGAGGGCCCGTTCAAACCGGAAACCTACAGATATTGACCGTTGCGGGTTGGCATTCCCGGCCTTCAGCGATGTGGCAGGGTCCTGGCAGGTCAACAACAGTGCGCAGACTCGAAAAACAGGCGGTCGGAACACCTTCCGCAACCCGTGCTTCCTCAATGGACGATGCCCTCTCCCACGCATCGCTTAAAGCCAGACAACGCGCATGTCGAGACACACTGCCCCAGGATTTCGATATTCGCGTGCACCGTGCCCTGAGCTGGTTCGGGCGTGCGGATGTGGAACTGGAAAAGACCCCTCCGGACCCGGACGCCGCCTTTGTTTTTCTGTGGATAGCGTTCAACGCGGCCTACGGCGGCGAACGGGAAATGGACCCGTCCCCCGAACACAAGAGCATCATGGCCTACTTCCGGAAACTCGAAAACCATGACGTCCAGCGCCGCATCTATGACGCGATCTGGTCGCGCTTTGCGCAGTCAATCCGTGTGTTGCTGGACAACAAGTATGTATTCCAGCCATTCTGGGATCACTACAACGGCATGGCCAGTGTTGGCGACTGGGAGACATGTTTCGCCGAGGACAAAAAACGGGTCAGCCGCGCGCTGGCCGCCCGCGATACCTGCAAAATTCTTGAGAAGGTCTTCAACCGTCTGTATGTGCTGCGCAACCAGCTCATCCACGGCGGCGCGACGTGGAACAGCACAGTGAATCGCGATCAGGTAAGAGATGGACAGTCCATCCTCCGTTTCCTGGTGCCGGTCTTTCTGGACATCATGATGGATGCGCCTTTTGAACAATGGGGGAAAATGCGCTATCCGGTTGACTTACCTGATGGAGAGCTACCCTGATTGCACATGTCCCGTTTCGCTCGCCCGTTTTGTTGAAGCAGTGGCGTGTTGCCGTGCAGGAGATATCCGTCTGGCCGATGGTGCATTGACAACATTCCGCAGAAATTTCTACAGTCGGTCTTGGCTGGCGGAGACAGTAAACGTTGGGTCAAAAGCCCCATATGTGTGCACCAGACAATGGCCCCAATGTCCGTACCTGTTGGGGCTTTTTCTGGGTTGCGAAATTCCGTTGAGCGGCATACAGTATCGGGCGTGACAGGCCTCATCTTCGTGGGGTCATCAGTTTTCTTTGGAAAGGGAAACGGGTGAGTCTTCCCCAAGGCTAAGCCCCGAGAGAGGAACCAATGTCGAGCGTCTATCAGGTCTTACCAGGTCCAGAACATTTTCTCCCACCGGCTGCCGCCTCGATGGGTGTGTGTCTGCCGGATTCCGGGCAAGCGCATATTCACGGGAAAATCGTCAATGAGGAAGAGGCCATGGAGGTGGCGGCCCGTCAGTTTTTAGCTGCCAGAGTGCCCACGATTTTCCCCGGCCCGCTCGTCCTGTGGGCATGGAACGAAAAAGCGGCCAAAAAAGCCACGGCAATCAGGCATCTCTATGAGACCATCAAGGAATGTGTCACACCCTCTCAGGAGGCAATGCTCATTCCCATGCCGGACTACAGGCCCAAGTATCCGAAAATTAATCCTGAAATAGAAATCAATCCCAATCACCCCAACCTCACCATCTGGCATAACAAAATTGACACCTGCATGTTCGTGGGTGTCCATTGCCACCAGGCGAATCTCTCGCTGAAAATCATTCGAGGCGGTACCTGCTGCTATACTATCGCCATGTGTGCCCAGGCCGGGCACGAAGATGCGATGCTGTCGTTCCGGGATGCCACCGCTGACAAGATTATGCGATTGGCCGATTGTGTGAAGAGGTTGAAAGGGTCAGTCAAGCCACCCGAAGACTGAAGGTTTGAACAGGGAGACCGTCCGTGTCAGGAGATGTTCCCATTGAAAAGCGGTTGCAGGCTGAGACAGGGGCAACCCGTTCAGTCACACGCGAGAAGGAGGATAACTCATGGCGACTCAATCGTTAGTCGGGACAACAAACAGGGCCGGGCAGACAGTAACTGATCCATGGGAACTGATGCATGCCACGGAGCGTACTCCCAGTTTTTTCACGGGGAGCGAGGTCATCAAGGAAGCCGTTCGTCGTGCCAATTGCGATGTCATGATCGCCTATCCGATTACGCCGCAAAGTGAAGCAGCGGCGTTGATTGGGGAATTGTTTGCCGAAGGATTTATCGGCGACTACTTTCGGGGAGAAAGCGAGTTTGCCGTGATGTCCCAGTGTGCCGGTGCGGCTTTTGGGGGGGCACGGGTGTTCACAACGACGGCTGGCCCGGGCACCATGCGGGCCATGGAAAACTTTCCGATGTGGGCGGGAGCACGTCTGCCCATTCAAATGATTGTGACCTGCCGGGGCATTAATTCACCCCTCTCCATTCAGCCGGACACGCTGGAAATATCGTATCTGCTCAATACGGGCATGCTGGTCTGGCACGCCGAGACGGCGCAGGATTTTTACGACTGGATTCTCAAAGGCTACATGGTGGCGGAGGAGCCGGATGTCCATTTGCCGCTGGCGCTCTGCTGTGACGGGTTTTTCGTCACCCATACCAAAGACGTGGTGAACCTGACCCCTGCGGACATGTGCCTGCCGCCCTATGATCCGTATCGGTCGCCGGTGCCCTGTATGGATATGGAATGTCCCCCCGTCCGCATGATGCGCGACCCGTTTGTCATGAAGAGCAATTACATCAGCTATGCCACACACGCAAGCTGGCAGCAGGAAGTCTGGGCGGCCATCGAGCGATCCAGAAAGCACTCGATTCGGTGGCTGGATGGCCTTATTGAAGTGGACAATGCCGATGCAGACATCCTGATCGTCTCATCCGGGACCGCCGTATCCCAGGGGCGTGAAGCCAAGTGCATGCTGGAAGACGAAGGCATTGACGTCGGCATTGTCAAAGTCAAGACCTTGCGGCCGTGGCCAGCGGAAGAAATTCGGGAAGCCACCAGAAAAGCCAGGCACATCATTGTGCCGGAGTTCAATGTCACGGGTTGGATGGCAAAAGAAATCCGGGCCACCATTCCGAATCCCGAT
The DNA here is from genome assembly GCA_007570995.1 of Nitrospirales bacterium. Taxonomy (GTDB): domain Bacteria; phylum Nitrospirota; class Nitrospiria; order Nitrospirales; family UBA8639; genus Bin75. Next base: position 3,296 of record RKSG01000175.1, on the reverse strand, counting down.
CGCGTGTATGCCGGCCCACACGTCTGTGGGGGGATGACCATGCCGCCGGAGATTATAGCCGCTGACATCAAAGCACGGCTGGGCCTTCGGGCCGAAAGCCTGGCCGGGCGCGGGAGCTGAGGCGGGAACTGTGAGTATGACGAGGACGCTGTTGGTACGTATTGGGAACCATACCTGATCCACGCAAGAGACGTGTTTTGAATGCTGTCCCGAAAAGTGGAAGATAGGTTCCCGCACATCATGTTAGGAGGGAGACATGAGTAAAGAACGAATCAAAATTGCGCCGGAAATGCACGACATCATGCCGGTGGAATATCAGGACCTTGTCGAACGTGCCACATACGGGAGCGAGACACGTGGTTGGAAGGACATCGGTACATCCAAAGAGCTGATAGAGGAGCATTCCCTGTGCGCGGGTTGTCCGGAATCCATGGCGTTTCGCTACATCCTGGCGTCTCTGCCTGCTCCGGAAGATACCGTGATGGTGGGTTCGACGGGCTGTACCAGTCTGGTCTTTCCACATGTAGGCGTGCACAACATCCATTCCCTGTTTGGCAACCAGAACGCCATTGCCTCCGGGCTCAAGCGGGCGTTGACCGTGCGATTCCCCGGGCGCGTCAAAGACGTCGTCGTGCTGGCAGGAGACGGGGCGACGGTGGATATCGGCCTCGATATGACCTTGCAGGCCTGGTTCCGCCAGGAAAAGTTCACCACCATTTGTTTTGACAATGAGCTGTACGCCAATACCGGCGGCCAGGAGAGCGGGTTGATGCAGAAAGGGTTTGTGGCCAAGATGGCGCCTGTGGGCAAGACGTTTGAGAAAGTCCGGTTGCCTGAAATTGCGCGCGAATCCGGATGCCATTACGTCGTGAATTGCACGGTCAGCAAACCCAACCTTGTCGAAAAAGTGATTAAGAACTCCATCCATGTCGCGCGTGAAATCGGCCCGACCTACCTGCAGCTCTACACGCCGTGCATACTGGAAATTGGCAAGAACAGCATGGAAGGGTTGCAGGAAATGCGGGATTCCGAAAAACCCGCCGAGCGGTTTTCATACAAAGAATACGTCAGCGATCAGGCCAAGGAGCTGTTGACCGAATTAGCGGCGAAAGAAAAAGAGAGAAAAGCCGCAGCCAAAAGACAACTGGCAGGCCAGGCCTGACCACCCGGTGGTGGTTGGGTAGACAGGCCCAGGGAGGCACACCAATGATCAAACGGAGAATCAATATTCGAATGTCGGGCTTGGGGGGGCAGGGTGCCGTCACAGCGGCCCATGTCATGGCAATGGCGGCCTCCCGTGATGGGAAGTTTGCAATCTCGAATCCGTTCTTCGGTGCGGAAAAGCGCATGGCCCCGGCGGAAAGCTACTGCCGCATTGGCGTCAACAAAATTTATGATCGAGGGGAGCTGGTATTCCCCGACGTGATTGAGGTCTTTCATCCGCAGGTCATCACCCTGGGCAAGAGCTATACGATGCCGTTTTACTCCGGTATCAAAGAAGGGGGCGTCGTCATCATCAACTCCGATATGCCGCTCCTGTCCGATGAAGATGTGACGAGGTTGCGGGATTTGAACGTGGCGGTCTTTTACGTGGCTGGGACGAAGCTGGCGTTGGAAGTAGCGGGCACCGAGCTGTCAACAAACATGACCATGATCGGTTCCGCTGCCGGCATCACCAAATGCGTATCGTTGAAGGCGCTTGATGGTGCGTTGCAGGAGCGGTTCGGGAAGAAGTTTGTGGCGTCGGGCGGAACCGCAACCCTGGACGAGGCGATCAAGAAGAAGTTCGCCAAAAAAGAAATGCTGCTGAAGAAAAATTTGGACACGGTTATCCGTTCGTATGAGATCGCTTCGGAGTGGGCAGAAAAGAACAACGTGGAACTGGCGGTTGCTGCCGCCTGAACCGCTGAAAAGGTATACCCATGTATAACGTAGCCAATGTGACGGATGAGAAATGTGTCGCCAAAAAGGGCTGTCGGCTGTGTATCATGTATTGCCCCGAGGCGAACTGTCTGGATCTGAACACCGAGAAGATGGTAGCGGAAGTCGTGATTGACCGCTGTAAGGGGTGTGAATTGTGCAAGGTGGTGTGTGATGCCGCCAAGCATGCTGCCATAGATATGGTGGCGGTGAACTCGGACGGCACACTGATGGACAAAGCGGGCGAAGCTGCGGAATTAGGGCAAGCCTATCAGGGGTAGTCACGCTTCGTCATTGTGTGAGAGAAAAGCCCTGCGGCGTCATGCTGTTGATCGTCGCGGGGCTTTATTATTTATCCATGTATGACCCGCGCGTGACCGTGTGCGGGCGTCTTGGAGCAAAGGCCCGAAAATGAGCGCGAACCTCAGGCAGCTTCTCGAGGAAATCAGTCAATCCATGAAACAGTTCCATGAGCGGCTGGAGAGTCGTGCCCAGGAAATGGAGCTGTTGGGTGGAGACCCCGACACCATCAAAAAACTGACCATTGGGGCAGGGGCCATGAACGACAGTGCCAATCTCTATCTCTCCTGGGCGCGCCACTACGTCGCGTTGTCCGAAGGCGGTGCGTCGGAAGCTGATGAAGGTGAAGAAGATCACGAAGATTTTCAGTTTTAGGCTTTCGGAAAATCATGGATGTACGTGATGAACGTCATCCCAGCCCTGCCTGCTGCTGTTCCTGCCCGGCCAGCCGCCGTCTCCGCCCCCCGCGCCGTCATTCCCGCCTCTGAGCGGGAATCCAGCAGACCATGGTGAATAACCCTGTATACAGTCTTGAATCAGAGCGGCCCGAAGTTATATCATACGGGTTCATGTCCAAACCGTGTGTTCCTCGGTAGCTCAGTTGGTAGAGCGGTCGGCTGTTAACCGATTGGTCGCAGGTTCGAGTCCTGCCCGGGGAGCCAACACGGACAATGCCGGTTCAGACCGTGCTTCACATTACACAGGATCCCCTCGGATAAACCCCACGTGGGCCTGTTGCTTTTCCCTCTTCCCCCGCCGCCACTGATGCCACGTCGTTTTCCGATTCCTCGTTCCGCAGTATTCAGCCTCAGCGTGCCTGCAACCATCCACCCGGAGCCACCCGTTTGCCAAAAATAGTGAGTATTCCCAAAAGTTTCTCTGGCAGCGAAGCCAAGAAAAAAAACCATGCCCCAACTCGAACACATCGAAGCCATCGAAAAGCGCCTCTGGGAAGCGGCGGATAATCTGCGCGCCAACTCCAACTACGCCAGCAACGAATACTTCCTGCCGGTGATGGGCCTGGTCTTCCTGCGCCATGCCTACAGCCGTTACCTGGCAGTCAAGGACACCGTCGA
>RKSG01000077.1 GCA_007570995.1 Nitrospirales bacterium | reverse complement strand
ATGCATGCCCCGGGCGCCCCGGGCGACCAGGGGACGGAGGGGGGGCTTTCAGGAATTCCGGCGTGCGCAGGAAGGCATGCCCCTGGCACGCACCCCCTGGATTCCTGCGTGCGCAGGAATGACGGAAGGGGGGACAGCAGAAACGACGGAAGGAGGGCTTTCGACCAGGAGACGGGGGAGCTAACGGGGGGACGCCACGGGCGGGTCTTGTCTCAGGGCCTTTCTGAGGGGTAGAGTCAGGGAACCCCGGCGATGGACTCGGCCGGGAAAAGAGTCTCGCTCGTATCATTCATCCAGAGGTCACGCCCCGTGAATATCGACTGGAAAAACATTCTCCACTCTCTCAGGAACAGAATCGTCGTCAGACGGTGGGACATGCAGGAATTGACCAGAAATTTTTTTGAAGGTCTGTTTCTTGTGGTGCCGATAGCCGTCACCGTCTATGTCATCTTTCTGGTGTTTAATTTTATGGACGGCTGGCTGAATATTCCCGTGCCGGGGCTGGGGTTTGTCCTGACCATTGGCATGATTATTCTTGTCGGACGCTTGGCCTCAAACGTGTTCTTCCGCGGTGCCCTGAGTTCGATGGAAAAAATCCTGACCCGCACCCCCTTCGTGAAACTGGTCTATACCTCTCTCAAGGATCTTATCGAAGCCTTTATGGGAGACAAAAAGCGTCTTGACCAACCCGTCGTCGTCACACTCGTCCCGGGCGGCCATGCCAAAGCCATTGGATTCGTCACACGCCAGAGTCTGGACATGTTCGGACTGGAAAATCGGGTGGCCGTCTACTTTCCTCAATCCTATAACTTTGCCGGTAACCTGCTGGTCGTTCCCCGTGATCAGGTTCATCCGCTGCACGCCGAAAGCTCGGATGTCATGACCTTTATCGTCTCGGGCGGGATTTCCGGTGGAGCGGGCACTGAGCCCCCACGGGGCACGCCCCCCCAGGAGATCGAGTCGACGCGGCCTGCGCCGAGAGATCCGCGCAACACTCCTGACCAGGCTCACCAGGATCTTCCATGACGGGCATGTGCACGGGCTGCCTGCCCCTGACTTTGAACAGGGGTCAGGCCATCGTGTCGAGAGCCACCATGACCGACCTGTGCCCTGGCACGCACGCCCTGGATTCCTGCGTTCGCAGCAGCCCAGCCCCTGCCTGCCCCTGGCGCCCCGTGCGACCAGAGCCTGCCCCTGGGTTTGACCAGGGGGAACGGAGGGGGACTGCGGGCATGACAGAGGGGAGCTTTCATTCCCGTTTCGTGCATGGAATATTCACCGTCTGCTATACTGGTTGCCCTGCGTGAAGCCACCATCTCACACGGTTCGTAGAACGCTTGTGAAAGGATGATCGTGTCCCCGTCTCCAGACATGCCTGCCCCTGGCGCCCCGTGCGACCAGGGGTGTCGCCCCCTCTGGTATCCCGTTCTTGTTTTCCTGTTCATGATCGTGACTGCGGCGTGCAGCGAGCAACAGGCCGCGTCGAATCCCCCAAGTCGTCCGCCGACACCGGTGCGGGTGGCCCCGGTCCTGAAACAAACCGTGCAGCAGACCGTCACGCTGGTGGGCACCGTTGAACCACGGAAACGCAGCCTCGTCGCCAGCGAGATTGCGGGCATCGTCAGGAACTTTCCGGTGAAAGAAGGCATGATGGTCAAACAGGGACAGGTCCTGGCGCTCTTGCGGACGGAAACGCTGGATATCCAGCTCGATGCCGCTTCGGCGTCACAGCGGGAAGCCAGCGCCCGCCATCAACAAGCCAAACGGGACCTGGTGCGCACCCGTGCACTCTTTGCCAAGGAACTCGTCACGCAAAAGGACTTCGACGATGCCCGGGCTGAGGAACACGCACTGCGAGAGCGCCTGTCACAGTTAGAAGCCGACATCCGACGCGTCCGGGATCAGCTCAACAAATCCAGCATTGTCGCCCCCTTTGACGGATGGATTACACAGGAATTCACAGAGGTCGGACAATGGGTGGAAGAAGGCGGGGAGATTATCGAGATGGTTGACGTGTCTCACGTGCATGTGGAGATCCCGCTGCCGGAACGCTACGTGCGGCACATTCACGTCGATGACGCCGTGCGCGCTACCTTCGACGGCCTCCCGGAGTTTGAAGCACAGGGCCGGATCTTTTCGGTGGTCGCCCAGGCCGATCTCGTCTCACGAACCTTTCCAGTCAAAGTGGACATCCCCAATCCGTCGCTGACGATCAAAAGTGGCATGGTCTCCCGCGTCACCCTCCAGGCGGACCAGCCTCACGCGGGGCTGGTGATCCCCAAAGACGCCCTGGTCCTGCGGGGCAACAAGGCGTTTGTCTTTCTGGTGAAGGAGAACACGGTTGACCAGATTCCGGTGACCTCCGGTGTGCATCTGGATGACTTCGTTGAAGTCAACGGCACGCTCCAGGAGGGCATGACCGTCGTGATGGAAGGGAATGAGCGACTGTTTCCCGGCCAGCCCGTGCGGGTCCTTCCTGCGTCCGCAGCAATGCCTGCCCCTGGCTCTGACCAGAGGACGGAGGGGGGAGCACGCTCGCCATGAACGTCATTCCATTCGCCATCCGATACCCTGTTACCACGATCGTCGGCGTCATGTTCGTGGTCCTCTTCGGCTGCGTGTCGCTCATCCACCTTCCCATCCAGCTCACTCCCGACGTCTCCAAACCTGAAATCACCGTGTCAACCCGATGGCCAGGTGCCAGCCCCAAGGAAGTAGAACGCGAGGTGGTAGATAAACAGGAGGAGCAACTGAAAGGCGTCGAGGGGCTGGAGAAGATGTTTGGGGAAAGCTCATACGACTCCGCCGAGATCATCCTGCAGTTTCCCGCCGGGACCAATATCGACACGAGTCTGTTGCACGTGGCCAACCGCTTGAATCAGGTCAAGGCGTATCCCGACGAAGTTGACGAACCCGTCATCCGCAGCGCCGACACGAGGGGCAACGCCATGGCCTGGTTTATTTTCGAGCCGCTGGAAGGCAACCCCGTCGAGATCGATACCCTGCGGGATTTTGCGGAAGACGTGATTCAGGCACGTTTCGAGCGCATACCCGGGGTCGCCGCCTCGAACGTCTACGGGGGACGCAAACGCGAGCTTCGCGTGCTCGTGGACCCGATGAAACTGGCCATGCGCTCCCTGACGGTGCAGGATCTGGCACAGGCACTCGATCGGGAAAACCGTGACTTCAGCGCAGGGGATTTCGACGAAGGCAAACGCTCGTACATCGTCAGAACCGTCGGGGAATACCGCAGCCCTGAGGACGTCAGCAACGTCATTATTGCCGGACGGAACGGGACACCGGTGTACGTGCGAGACGTCGCCACCGTCAGCATCGCCTATACGGACCCGACAACCGTCGTACGGGAAATGGGCCGGAATTCGATTGCCGTCAATGCCATTCGGAAGAACGGCGCCAATGTCCTGGAGGCGATGCAGAAGCTCCGGGAAGCCGTTCAGGAACTCAACGAGGGCATCCTGCACAAACAGGGCTTCCAACTGTTTCAGGTGTACGACGAAACGGACTACGTCTACAGCTCCATCGGGCTGGTGCAAAGCAATCTGGTGATCGGGAGCCTCCTGGCCATCACGGTGCTGTTTCTGTTTCTGCGCACTGGCAGCGCGACACTCGTGATTGGCCTCACCATTCCTATCAGCATCATGGGAACCTTTCTGGCCTTGTGGTTTCTGGATCGCAACGTGAACATTATCAGTCTCGCCGGCATGACGTTTGCCGCGGGCATGTTAGTGGACAACTCCATTGTCGTCCTGGAAAACATCTACCGTCATCGCGAGTCCGGCAAATCGCGGTTTCAAGCCGCCTACGACGGGACCACCGAAGTGTGGGGCGCGGTGCTGGCCAGTACCCTCACCACCATTGCCGTCTTCGTGCCCATTGTGTTTGTTGAAGAACAGGCCGGCCAGCTCTTTCGGGACATCGCCATCGCCATCAGCGCCGGGGTGGGCCTGAGCCTCCTGGTGTCCATCACCGTCATTCCCTGTCTGTCGGCACGTATTTTAACGACCGGGGACCGTGCGTCCCATCAAGGCACCACATTCGCGCGTCTGCGAAGCGTGACGAATGCCCTGGAGGAGCATGTGTCCCGGACAGTCAGCCGGCTGGGGATCAATGCCGCCCGAATCGAAGCGTTTATTTACTGGATGTGCGGGAGCATCCGCTGGCGCATGGGCATTGTCTTCGGCTTAACCGCTCTGGCCGTTGGCACCACCTGGTTGTTGTTACCGAAAGCCGAATATCTTCCCAGTGGGAATCGCAATCTGATCATCGGCATCGTCCTCCCACCACCGGGGTATAACACGGACAAGTTTGTGCAACTGGGACAAACCATCGAACACACGCTCGCACCCTACTGGGACGCCGAACTGAATTCTCCCGAAGAAGCCGCGCTGGATGGGCCCAGTATTCTTAACTTTTTCTACGTGGCCCGCGGCCGTTCGGTGTTCATGGGGGGACGCACGAAGGACCGTGAACAAATTCGTGAGTTGATCCCGGTGTTTCGCAAAGCCATGGCCGACATCCCCGGGGTCATCGCGATTGTGACCCAAAGCAGTTTATTTCAGAGAGGGCTGGGCGAAGGACGCAACATTGACATCGAAATTACGGGGCCGGACCTCGACAGGCTGCTGGCACTGGGTGGACAAATTTTCGGACAGGTTCGCGCCGGCCTGCCGGGTGCGCAGGTGCGCCCCAAGCCCAGTCTCGACCTGGGCAGTCCCGAAGTCCGGGTCAGCCTGAAACGAGATCGCGCGGACGACATCCAAATGACCAACCAGGAACTCGGCTATATCATCGACGCCATGGTCGACGGAGCGAAAGCGAGCGACTATCAGTTTGAAGGAGACGAAATTGATCTCACCATTCGCGGCATTGACCGCTATGCCGACCGCACGCAGGACCTGGCGACCCTTCCCCTCTATACTCGCGGGGGGCGCCTCACCACCGTGGGGGATATTGCCACCATTGCCCTCGTGGCCGGCCCTGAACAAATCAACCATATTGAACGCGAACGGGCCATCACCATCCAGGTCATTCCTCCCGACTCCATGCCGCTGGAAACGGCCATGGACACGATTGAACAGCAGGTCCTGCGTCCGCTCAAGGAAAGCGGGAACCTGGGTCGTCTCTATAACATTCGCCTGTCCGGCACAGCGGACGATCTCACCAACACCTATGACGCCCTCAAATATAACTTTCTCCTCGCCCTGCTCATCACCTATTTGCTCATGGCCGCCCTGTTCGAAAGTTTCCTGTATCCTTTTGTGATTATCTTCAGTGTGCCGTTGGCCGCAGCCGGCGGCATTCTCGGATTGTTCGTCGTCAATCACGCGATCACCCCTCAACCTCTGGATGTCTTAAGCATGTTGGGATTTATTATTCTGGTCGGTGTGGTGGTCAACAATGCCATTCTGGTCGTTCATCAGGCCTTGAACTTCATGGACCCGCACCGGCGGAGCCTGTCGGGACACGAGGCACAGGAGACCGTGCGCGCCATGCCGGCCCGTCAAGCCATCAGCCAGTCTGTGCGATCACGCATCAGACCCATTATGATGAGTATGCTGACCACCACCTTCGGCCTCCTGCCTCTGGTGTTGGCATCGGGGGCGGGATCAGAACTGTACCGGGGGATTGGGAGCGTCGTGCTCGGCGGCCTCCTGGTGTCGACCGTGTTCACCATCCTGTTAGTGCCGGCGTTATTCAGTCTCGTGATGGACTGGAAGCTGAAATACGCCACCTCCCCGACTCTGGAAGACGTCATGGTTCCGGAAAGCCATCCGCAATGATCGGGATCGGCGACCAGTGGGCCGATGCTTCACACCCCTGGATTCCTGCGTTCGCAGGAATGCATGCCCCTGGCTCTGACCAGGGGACGGAGGGGGGTCGCCC
>RKSG01000029.1 GCA_007570995.1 Nitrospirales bacterium | reverse complement strand
CTTGGGGTACCCTGGCCCACCCCTCACGCGCCGGTGCGGGGACCATCCATCGTGCCACGACCCAGTGGACGCCAATGGCCACGACGCCATCCAGGATCGCTTGAGGGAGCAGGAGCGTATACGCACTGTAGATCATCGCATCCGTGCCCGTGCGTGACGACAGCAGAAACACGATGCCCCACACGAAGGACAACGCCGCGATCGGGAAAAAGCATGCCCCTGGCTTTGACCAGGGGGCAAGCGGGGCCTGCCCCTGGTCGCACGGGGCGCCAGGGGCAGGCATACGGGATACATGTTTCGCGACGGTGCCGGCCAGGAATCCTGCTCCGGCTTTTGTCAACAGATTCAGCCACAGCGGGCTGGCGGAAAAGCCATCCTGGACCAGCCCCAGGGTCATACCGACGATCACCCCTTGCGACCGTCCCACCCGCAACCCCACCAGAAAGGCCGTGATGAGACAGAGATCAGGGCGCACCTCCCAGGGGCTGAACGAAGACGCCACGGTGGCCTGAACAGGGAACAGGAGCAGCAGGAACACGATGAAGGCCCCGGTCCTCATCATGGAGCCGGTTCCGGGCTCGCGGGAGCCCCCGCCGCCGGCGCCCCCTGGTCGCCAGGGGCGCCAGGCATGCCCCTGGGTTTGACCAGGGGGGCAGGCAGGGTCTTCTCGACATCCGCTGGTTGAGTCGCCAGCACGATCAGCACTTCTTCTAACTGCCGAAACGGCACGGCTGGTTCAATGTCGGCCACTTGAAACAACTCGCCCTCACTTTCCCCGACGCGTGAGACGCGCCCGATCAACACGCCTCGGGGAAAGCCCCCGACCAGGCCGGACGTGATCACGGCATCCCCCGGGGTGACTGAGGAAAGCGGGGGGAGATATTTCATGCGCACGTGGCCCTGCGCGGTGCCCTGCACGACGCCTTCGTCCCGCGTGCGCTGGACCAGCCCGCCCACCGCCACGTTCGGATCAATGATCAACAGGGCCACACTCGTGGATCGTCCGGTTCGGACAATGTGCCCCACGACGCCTGCCGCTGTCATGACCCCCATCTCGATGCGAACGCCATCCTTTGCGCCCTTGTTGAGAATCACGCCCTGATACCAGTTCGACGCGCTTCGGCCAATCACCTTGGCCGCCATCGTGGGGATCGGGGCGTGTTGTTGAAATTCCAGTAAGGCGGATAACCGCTCCGACGCCAGCAGACGCTCCCGCCACTGGTTCAAGTCCCCTTCCAGCTGCTGGACCTTGTTTCGCAGTGCATAGTTCTGCTCACGGACCCCCCGCAGGTCGACATAGTTCAGCCACCAGTCACGGATGCCACGATCCAAGATCGCCATGCCTTCCATGGGAATGGCCACGAGGTCAGCCAAGGGAGCGCTGGCCGTGCGGAAGAGCACGTGAGCCGGCGCGGGGAAGAGCACCATGGCCACACCGGCAACGGCAAAGACGACCACGATGATCCGTCGCACACCGGATCCCAACAGTCCCCCGGGCCGAAACCGGCCGCCGCTCATACCCGTCGTTCCTTTACGCAGTGTTCGCCGGCAGCGAGGCGATATTCTGAAGCAGGCTGAGCTCTTCCAGCATCTTCCCTACCCCCAGCACCACGGACGTGAGCGGGTCGTCAACGGGCACAATGGGCAGACCGGTTTCCTCTCGCAACCATGCATCCATTCCTCGTAACAGCGCCCCCCCTCCGGTCAACACAATCCCTCGATCGACGATATCCCCCGCCAGTTCAGGGGGAGTATTTTCTAACGCCACCTTGATCGCCGCCACAATGGGGGCCATGGCGTCCTGCAGGACATCCCGGATTTCACCGTCCTCCAACACAATGCTTCGCGGCACACCGGCGATCAGATCCCGTCCCTTGACCACCATCTGGGCTCTCTCCGGCAACGCATGAGCCGAGCCAATGTCAAATTTCACGCGCTCGGCCATCGGCTCGCCGATCAACAAGCCGTGGGCACGCTTGACATAATTGATGATGGCACTGTCAATCTGGTCACCGGCGACTCTCACGGATGCACTGTAGACAATGCCCCCCAAGGCGATGACGGCGATGTCGGTCGTACCGCCTCCGATATCAATCACCATGTTGCCCGATGGCTCGGTGATGGGCAATCCCGCACCAATGGCCGCGGCCATGGCCTCTTCAATCAAATACACTTCGCGTGCGCCTGCGAGTTCAGCGGACTCTCGTACCGCTCGCTTTTCCACTTGCGTGATGCGTGACGGCACGCCAATGATGATCCGGGGCCGCAAGTGGATCACGGCGCGACGATCGTGCACCTTGGTAATGAAATAGCGAAGCATGCGCTCGGCCGTTTCAAAGTCGGCAATCACGCCTTCCTTCATCGGGCGAATGGCCAGAATATGGCCGGGTGTCCGTCCGACCATCCGTTTGGCTTCGCTCCCCACCGCTAAAATTTTATTGGTGTGCCGCTCAATCGCCACAACCGACGGTTCATTCAACACCACCCCCCTCCCCTGGACACACACCAGGGTATGGGCCGTCCCGAGGTCAATGGCCATATCACTGGACAGGTAGCCTAATACCCGACTGACTAATCCCATAACCATCCTGTCCCCTGGTCAAAGCCAGGGGCATGCCCCTGGTCAAAGCCAGGGGCAGGCTTAATTCCCTCGGTGTCTGTGCCCGTGCGGCTGGACACGACCCGGTTGTCGCTCAACACCACCATCACCTGTGCTGCCAGGGCATGTCCCTGGCTCTAACCAGGGATCAGGGGTCTCATGAGACATGTGCATGCTCCTGTGCTGGAACCTGTTTCGGTAAACGGGGTTGTCTCGTTCAACATATAGAAGCCTGCCCCCCTGGTCAAAGCATGCCCCTGGGTTTGACCAGGGGCCAGGGGCAGGCTCTGCTCCCCTTGGATTCCCGCTCAACTCACTGCGGGAATGCCTGCCCCTGGCGCCCCGTGCGACCAGGGGACGGAGGAGGGAACTACGGGAATGCCTGCCCCTGCCTGCCCCTGGCGCGCCGTGCGACCAGGGGGCGCCCCTGGCGACCAAGGGACGGAGGGGGAGCTTTTGACCAAGGGAAATCGCCATAGTATCACGCAATCTTATCAAGATGAAACAATCCCGCTACGTTTCATGTGGAGATGACAAACGGCAAGAGAAAGACCCCAGGGCGGATGATGGCTGTCCGCTGATACCGGAACGCCGATCCGCAATCCCGACTGCCATTCCTGTGAAACAGGCATCCGGCATTGTGCTTCTCGCTGTTGCAGGTCAACGACCGATCACCAGACCGGTCTTTCTCGTGGCGTTTCCTGTTCTGTACGTTCCAGCTGTTTGATGACCTCGACAGACGGCTTGTCGCAGACCCCTGGTCAGAGCCAGGGGCATGCAATCCCGAACGGCCACTGCGTGAACGGGAGAACGTTTTTCCTCCAGGCACAGTGGTCGCGCGGCGTGCTTCCCTTGTGCCGTCAATACGGTTTCATGCCGTGACTCACGTCATCGTTTCCCCTCGTGTGGTCACATGCCCATCGAAGAGAGGGCACACACGCATGCCACCCCACACGCTCCGGCACACTCCCCGCACAGGCCCACGAAACGGGCTGCCCAGTGTAGCAGACCCCGTTACGGAATCTCAAAAATCTTCCGAACGCCCGTCCGGTAAGATGTTCCGTCTTACACATCGTGCTGTCCGGGAAAGGTCATCGGAACGGTCCCGACACGCTTCCTCCAGCGCAGCTGCACCACTGCCACACACCGTACACACCGCACGATACGATGAATATGGCCTACCCTGTGCCACGGGAACATTCCGCGACGTGTTGCATGCCATGTCCCCGCTATGCTATCAGGGGCCTTCCCATTTTTCTGACAGGCATGCCCCTGGCCCCCTGGTCGCACGGGGCGCCAGGGGCATGCTTGCCCAGGGGGCGACCACCATGGCAGCACGCACGTTGTTTGACAAAATCTGGGGCCATCATACCGTGCACGAGGACACGGATGGCACCACGTTGTTGTATATTGACCGGCACCTGGTCCACGAAGTGACTTCTCCGCAAGCCTTCGAAGGACTCAGGCATTCCGGACGCCGCCCGCGACGACCGGGAGCTGTGCTGGCAGTGCCGGACCACGGCGTACCCACCATCGACCGACGGCTGGGCATTACCGATCCCCTGAGTCGCCTGCAGATTCACACCCTCGAACACAATTGTGCTGAATGGGGCATTCCCCTGTTCCCCATGGATGACATTCGCCAGGGCATCGTGCACGTGATTGGCCCGGAGCAGGGACTCACCGTCCCCGGGATGACCATCGTCTGCGGGGATTCTCACACATCCACCCACGGTGCACTGGGGGCACTGGCCTTCGGCATCGGGACCAGCGAAGTCGAGCATGTGCTGGCCACGCAATGTTTGATCCAGAAACGGCCCCGCACCATGGACATCCGGGTGGATGGCCGACTCTCCCCGCACTGTTCGGCAAAAGACATGATCCTGGCCATCATCGGCCGCATTGGCACCGCCGGGGGCACGGGGCACGTTGTGGAATACACAGGCGAGGCCATTCGTGCCCTGTCCATGGAAGGCCGGATGACCCTCTGTAATATGACGATTGAGGGAGGAGCCCGTGCCGGCATGATTGCACCTGACGCGACCACCTTCTCCTACATCAGGGGGCGTCCCCTTGCGCCTCCCGACTCCCTCTGGGACCAGGCCGTCAGCCACTGGATGGGATTGCACACGGATCCCGGAGCCACCTATGATCGACGGTTCACCATGCAGGCCGAGGACATTGCGCCTCAAATCACATGGGGAACGAATCCCGGCATGGTGACCAGCGTGGAGGGCACGGTCCCGGATCCCCGTTCCTTCGCCGAAGCCGATGCACGGGAGGCCGCTGTGCAGGCATTGGAATACATGGCCCTCAGACCCGGCACGCCCATGGTGGACATTCCCATTGACCGGGTGTTTATCGGGTCGTGCACGAATTCACGGATCGAAGACCTGCGCGTGGCCGCGTCCTACGTGAAAGGACGTCACGTGGCCTCCGGCGTGCAGGCGATGGTCGTGCCGGGTTCAGGCCTGGTCAAACAACAGGCGGAAGCAGAAGGGCTGGATGAAATTTTTCGAGCAGCCGGTCTGGAATGGCGGGAGTCCGGATGCAGCATGTGTCTGGCCATGAACGCTGACATGCTCCAGCCCGGCGAACGGTGCGCGTCAACGAGTAACCGGAATTTTGAAGGACGGCAGGGCAAGGGTGGTCGCACACACCTCGTTTCCCCTGCCATGGCTGCGGCCGCGGCCATGGCCGGGCATTTTGTCGATATTCGGCACTTGGCCTGACCTCGCCCCCTGATCAAACATGCCCCCCTGGTCAAAGCCAGGGGCATGCCTGGCGCCCCGTGCGACCAGGGGGCCAGGGGCAGGCATCGTCGTATGGAACCCTTTACCACGCATACAGGACGCATCGCACCGCTGGATCGTGTGAACGTTGACACCGATCAGATCATTCCCAAACGGTATCTCAAGACGGTGCATCGCACGGGGCTGAAAGAGGGGCTCTTTGCGGATTGGCGCACGTGGCCCGATGGCTCGCCGAACCCTGATTTCTTCATGAATCAACCGCGGTACGCCGGTGCCACCATTCTGCTCACGCGCGATAATTTCGGATGCGGGTCGTCCAGAGAACATGCCCCCTGGGCCTTGCTGGATTACGGGATTCGCGTCATTCTCGCTCCGAGTTTTGCCGACATTTTTTACAACAACTGCCTGCAAAACAGCATCCTGCCGGTGGTGTTGACACACCAGGACATTCAACGACTCTTTGATCAGGTGCAGGCGGATGACCTGGGTCACCCGTGTCACATGACGATTGACCTGGCATCGCAAACCGTCTCGATCCCCACCTCCGTCCCCTGGTCGC
>RKSG01000002.1 GCA_007570995.1 Nitrospirales bacterium | reverse complement strand
CCGTTGTGGCCGATGGTCCGGCTTACCCCCCATTTAGAGGGTGTCCCCGGCAAACTCATCGATGTGCCCTATCACGGATCTGTCCGGCTTACCCCCCATTTAGAGGGTGTCCCCGGCACTGCCGCCAGAAATGTCGACCATGCGGTTGTCCGGCTTACCCCCCATTTAGAGGGTGTCCCCGGCACGAGTCCCGTGCGATTACATACTGTCGTAGTCCGGCTTACCCCCCATTTAGAGGGTGTCCCCGGCAGCGGCAGCTGCGTGTTGCGCACAAGCTGAGTCCGGCTTACCCCCCATTTAGAGGGTGTCCCCGGCACGAGCCAAGTAACCCATGGGAAATAAACCGGAACACAGGAATTTTACGGAGAAAGAAACGGAAAGTTCAAGGGCAATTTATCTCTATTTTTGATTTTTTTGGCTTCTCTTTATCCCTGATTTTTTTTGAGAACGCCTCTTTTCCCTACTCTTCTCCTCTAATCCAGAATACACTCTTCTTAGAGGTTCGGGTGCCTGGGAAAAAGGGGCCTTCCATATGTCTCCGTGCATACAATGGTTTCTAATATCCTTAAGATCAGGAGCCTGTTCAGCTGTTGCGCCTTTTTCCAATATGCTTTCGAATTTGATATAGCCACCGTCTGGCTTCATGTCATGCTTTTCGATGATCTCTCTTTCCCACACCAGTATGGCCTGCATCAGTCGGTAGCGTTCTCTTTCCAGTGTTCGCTTTAAACTTTGGACGGATCCACCTTCAATCCCGCCATCGTCAAGCAAGGGCAGGACGGACAAATCGGGACGATAGGCACCTATCAATTTTCTTAATTGGGTTTTTGTAGTAGCAGCGTAGTATCTCCATCCCTGAGTAAGCTTAAACGTAATTTTGGTACCATCAACCCTTTCTTCACATTCCCACTGAGAAGGTTTTTGATCCAACATATTCTTTATGTTTGCGCCACTAAGCGATTTCAGCACAATCTGTGAAAGGAGTCCCGTCCTGGCCCACCTTTCCCTGTCCCTGGCAGAACCCCAACCCCTATCGTCCAAATCAAAGCGAGCAAAAAAGCGAGCTGAACCACCAAAATCCCGAATGTGGTCAAAAAACCTTCGTTTGTTCTTGGCCTTATCTCTTGATTCAATTTCCCTTCTTAAAACATCTGCACTTATAGATACAGGCCGAAAAGCCTCCTGGGAAGATCTTCCCTCTCTATGTCTTAAGTTAATACGGGCGGCGAGGGCCTCCCGTTCCTCTTGAGACAGTTTGTCTATTTGCTGCTTTCGATTTTCCAGCCACTCCAGGTAACCCGACTCCATTTCACAAAATATGTTTTGGATTCTTTCATGGCGAAAACAAGACCCCAGTTTTTTGTCGTTACCGGCACCGAGATTTAACCCTGCAATATCAAGCAGATCGCTTTCTTTTAACAGCTTTTGGAAATCATCTCTTCTGTAGTGACGAACCCTTTCCTGAATATCCTTGAATTCTTCGGAATTCATATGCCGGTTATATCGTTTGAACCATGCCTCGTTGACAAAGCGGCAAATAAATCTGATTTGTTCGTAAAGCCTGACCGGGTTTTCTCCAGAAGGGGTGTGTTTCCCGATGAGATATTCGATACGTTTTGTCAGCCTGTCCCCTGTCACTCCAGATTCTTTTGCCTTTCGACACTTCCTGGAAGGATTGCTCTCAATCTGTCTTACTACGAGTTGGTCGATTTCTTTGTCTTCAAAGGTCTTTTTAAGATGGGCGAGGACAAGATATTTTAAAGACTGGACTCCAAAGTTTGTCGTATACGGTGCTCCGTTACTGAGTTTGACTTGAGCTTCTACTGTATTACAACGAATTCTCAGAGGTTTTTCCCTGTGAGCGATGTCAAAGTCTTTTTCCTGTAGCAACTGGTCGTCTTTTTCAATGGTCGTCATCCTGCAAAACTGGACGGACGGGAGAACGTTCATGTACTCCAGATACAAAACAAGTTGTTTGATAAACCATACGTCTTCCGGGAAGTCCTCAATTTTTTGTTGTTCTTCATAGAGACCGACGGCTTCGAGTCGTCCTGCAATGGCAAGGCCAAATTCTTTGTCATGTGATGTGAAGCGTTCGGACTGTGAATCGGTATCAACCAGAGTGCGGTCATTCTGGGAGAGTGTCTCCAGAATTTTGGCCTGTGCCAGGTATTGTGGGGACTCCCTGGTTACACCGTTCCCTCTGAAAATTTTTCCCAGGAGGAAAGCCATTTGATTTTTTGTGAGAAAAAGCGACAGGACGAGTGCAAGAGTCGGCTGGATATTTTTCCCTGAATTGTCTAAAGGGAAAAAGTCTGAAGGGCTACTGCGTATTTTATCCAATTCTTTTTTAATATCTTTCGCTGTTTCATCATTATCATGTAACTTTGTATTCCTTTGTTCTAAGATGGCGATGGCTTCCAGTACAAGAAAGTCCAATTCATTACGCAGGACAGATTTTTTAAAACGCTCCTCATCGGGCCATTGACTTGCACAGTGAGAAAAATAGTTTCTTAAATTTTTCAAACTTTCCTTAAAGGAAGGGACTTTGTCTCTTCTCCTCCCATAGATTCGCTGGAAATGGTATGTCGTAGATAACTTTTCAAGTTGTCTCCCGGCCTGATTAAAAGACAGGGCAAAGGCGGCGTATTGCCCTAATGTAAAATTGTCTTTGAAGAAATTAATTTTGTTCTCGGCGCGTTTGTTCATCAATGGAAATCCTTATCAGTGGTTAGGTTAACACAGTTGTTCGCTGCTCCAATCACCTGCAAATTCCGTCAGGTACAACACGGCACTCTCTCTTGCTCATATGTGCTCTTCGTTCAAGGTGTCAAGAGCGTCCTGAAGTTCCCTTCAGTTGGATCGTTTCCCTGCACACCTGCAAGCGTGCGGGTTCCGCATTTCAATCGTTGCTGTGCACAGGTGTCGGCAAGCCTGCCGGAATCCTGCTGCACAACCCTGTGCTCCCCACGGCCCTGGATTCCTGCGTGCGCAGAGCCTGCCCCCGGCGCCCCCCTTGGATTCCCGCTCAACTCACTGCGGGAATGCATGCCCCTGGCGCCCCGGGCGACCAGGGGACGGAGGGGGGGCTTGACCAGGGGAATGACGGCGGGAAGGCTTGAGTATCCCGCCCCGTGTCGGCTGGTCCGATGTGGGCACACTGACAGCCTGCCGCCGCGGCAGATGTCTCCGGCAATCCCTTACACACCTTTCCCCGCCGGGTCACGCTGGCATTGCGTGATGTGCTCCGCCAGCATGGCCGCGACTTTCCCAAGATCAAAAGGCCAGGCGTAGGTCAAGGTCACGCCCGGGTGGGCCTTGCGAAGATCGGCCATGTCTTCGGGAATCTCGTACTCCGAATGCGAACCGCCAGGCGTGAACATGGTGGAGACGACGGTAATGTCTTTCGCCCCGTCCGCGATCTGTTTTTCAATCGCTTCGGCAAGCGTGGGTGCGCAGAATTCGTTGTAGGCTGTGGAAAAATGCGCACCCTGCATGAGAGGCTTGAGGTGCGCGGCCAGCAGTTCAAGGCCAGCCTGATACGGGTCGGTTTCCGGTGTTCGCGGCCATTGCCGGATTTGCTGATCGAGGTCGTGCTCTTCCTCAGACATCGGCATCCCCGCAGCCCGTCGTTGTGCTTCCAGACGCTTGAGTCTGGTCACACGATCCGAAGGATAGCCTTTGGGAATACCACCATGCCCGACGAGTACCACGCCCCTGGTTCCATTATTCATGTTGCTGTCTCCTTAGAAAAGGTTGTTTCCATCGTCGTCCAGCCTGCGCGGCACGACCGGATAGGCCACCATGCCCCACGCATCGGATTCAGGATGGGCTTTGATGTCAGCCCGCATGATTTCCAGTATCACAGGGATCAGAGCTTCCATGATGTTGCACCCGTCCTTAAGCTGTTTTCGCCCCATGCCCGTGGCAAACGTTGTGCCGCCGTGAAAAATCTGATTGCGCAGCGTGTTCAGTCTTGTCAGGACTTCTTCAAGGACACGGAGGACATGCTTCTTCTGCGGGTCCTGGTCGCCGATGCGAGGATGGGATTTGAAGACACGCTCATTCCGTTTTGCGAGTTGCTCTTCCCACGGCTGTGTGCCTGGCTCGCCCCGAACCGACATCCAGAACGGCTCAAAGACATACTGGTTCTGAAGCAGGCGACGGATTGACTTCGCGGACAGGTACTTCTCAGACAGAATGGTTGTTATTTTCCCTTCGTAATCCCTGTGCAGGATTTCTCGCAGAAACTTGTGAAACTTGTTGCGTGAGGTGGACGGTTCAGGTTTATACGGATTCTCGTACCTGGGTTTATCTCCATAGGCCGCATTGAAGGCGATCCAGAGGAAGATAAACTTTTCATCGTCGGCACTGACTTGTTCGCTCTGCGCAAGCCAGCTGTCGGCGCGCCGCAGACGGTCGTTGTTGTGGCTGCTGCTCCGAGTCATGGCCTTCCCCATTGTGAATGCCCCTTCATCGTCGTCGTTCAGTCTTCACGTGCGCGCCCCTGGATTCCCGCTCAACTCACTGCGGGAATGACGGAGGGGGCTTTTGCGGGAATGCATGCCCCCCTGGTCAAAGCCAGGGGCAGGCTCTGGCGCCCCGAGTGACCAGGGGACGGCGGGGGAGCTTTTTTCTGGCTCCCCGCCCTCCGAGGGATTTTACCACACCGGCCCCTGGTCAGGCATGCCCCTGGCGCCCCGTGTGACCAGGGGCATGCATTCTGGGATACGGTGCGAGGTACAGCTGGTCCTGCAGGTACGGGATGTTCAACACGCGCACGTAATGCCGGACCAGGGTGACGGGGGCATCCAGAGACATACACCCCTGCTGGTAGTCGTGGATCACGTCGTGGAGGTCGCGGCGGGCCGTCTGGCTGAGTGCGTGTGCAAAATGACCAGCCAGGTGTTGGAGCACATTCACGTGTTTGCGTCTGGTGGCTCTGACGGCCAAGGCCTCCATAAACAACCGGCCGTAGGTATGGGCCAACTGTCGAGGGGTGAATCGTTTGGCATTGGCCACGTATGAGCCAAGCTGCCGGTAATGGCGTTGGCTGTGGGCCAGTATGAGATATTTGTGGGCCGTATGAAACGACACCAGTGCTCCGCGGGTAAGGGGAGACTCGAGGAGACAGGTTTGCCATCGGTGATAGCCAAACACGCGTTCCAGAAAGTTTTCCCGAATGTCCCGATCCCGCAGCCGCCCTTCGTCTTCAACAGGAATCAGGGGAAACGTTTTCTGGAACGCTTCGGCAAACATGCCTGTTCCCGTCCCGAGGACATGGCCGTCGCGGGTGTACACCGGCACGCGCCGGAGACCGCAACTGGGCGACCTCTTCTTGAACACGTAGCCGGCAAGATTCAACGCTCGCAGGTCACGTGACCGTTGTCTGGTGTAACGGATCATCCGTGCTGTCTGATCCTGTTTGGAACGAAGGGTAATCAGGCGCGGGGCGGCCACGTCGCCGACCAGGCGCATGGCTTCTCGTGGGACGCCGAACCCGGCTTCCACTTCGGGACAAACCGGCACCCACTCCACGTATGGCCCGAGACCGTCCGTGATCATGCGATCGTGTTTGTGGCCGCCGTCATACCGGACAGGCTCGCCCAGCAGGCACTGGCTGATGCCCACACGCACGGGATGACCTGAGGCGTGAGAAAGCCCGGGAGTGACGACGGGTGTGTGAGTCGGTCGCACAGGCGATGTCATGAGAAACCCCTGGTCAAACCCAGGGGCAGGCCTTGGCACGCGCGTGGCGTTGGCCTGCCGTGCCATGTTTCCTGGCTGGGACGCGATTGCCGGTGGAAGCATGCCCCTGGCCCCTCTGGGTTTCTGCGTGCGCAGGAATGCATGCCCCTGGCCCCCTGGTCGCACGGGGCGCCAGGGGCATGCCTGACCAGGGGACGGAGTGGGTGACCAGGGGACGGACGGGGCAGCATCAGGACGTGCCGGCCACGTCGGCTCCGTGGCGCG
>RKSG01000078.1 GCA_007570995.1 Nitrospirales bacterium | reverse complement strand
GTTGCAGCAGAACATTGGCCACAAACGCATCGTAGTCTGGCAGAAAGTCGTAAAGATTGGGGGTGAGCTTGTATTCCTGCGATTTGATTCCTTCCCAGACAGAAAACGTGCGCCTCGGGTAGTGATAAAAATGGTTGGGAAGGTCCTTGAGCATGATCCCCAGATAGTGGGGATAATAAAAGCGAATCCCGCAGCAGAGTTTGGCGTAGCCACTGTTTAAAATCGTGTCAACATACATGCCGGAAAACGACTTGTATCCCAGCAACCGCTCCTCCGGCCGGATTTCCGGAGCCTGCCATTTCACTCCGTGCTGCGTGCGCCGAATCCGGCAATCTACCGGACAGCGCACGAGCCAGCCATACTGACCCGCCATCCGCACCGGGCCGCAATCATCCGGCAGCACCGTGTAGCCGCCGGCCGCCAGTTCCCGTTGCGCCTGCAAGGGCATGTTGGTCATGAGCGGCCGGTGGGGATGGAAATCGAGTTTGACGCGCTCCGGCGCAATCGCCGTGGTGTACTCGCGCTCCCAGTAGATCGTCCACTGCACGTCGCCGATGTCAGGCGCCTCACTCATGTCATCCCCTGCACGGTACCCTTCAGCACCACGACGTCTAGCGCACGCCCCCGGTCTCACGCATGTCCTGATTCATCTGCCCCCGCCTGACCACCCGGGTCACGTCGGCCACACGCACCCCCAGCGCACGTGCAGTGGCGAGTTCCTGATCGTCCAACCCGGGACTGTCGCCTTCCGTGACCGCCGACGCCCCCAGCGGCCCGCCCCCGCTCACCACGATCATTTGATTCCCCAACATCGCCGCCAGCATCGTCAACATGGTCACGGTCTGGCCGCCCGCCACCTGGCCGCCTGTGGTGAACACCGCGCCAACCGTGTCCCGCAGCTTCAAGTCAGGCCAGATACCAAACTTCAGTTGCCAGTTATCAAAAAAGGTTTTGACAGGGCCTGCCATATTGGCCCAGTACACCGGAGAACCGATCACCACAGCATCGGCGGAGAACAACGTCTCCGCCATCACCTGCTCCACGCGTTCCACCCGGACCCGTGTCCCGGGTACGGATCGCGCGCCTTCCGCCACAGCATGTGCCATCGCTTCCGTATTGCCCGACGCCGAATAATACGCCACCAACACCATGACATCCCGGTCAGTCGGCGACGCCGTGTGAACGGGTGGAGATGCAGCGAGGACGGGCTGGATACAGACCACGAGGGCAAGACACAACAGAACATTCACCCGCACAGCAGGCAGGCCTCCCCTGACCTGCACCAACACCGATCCCCCATTCCACACGAGGCATGAGGGCGGCGGGCATTCGACGCGATCATCACAGGCGCTCGGTTTCTTCTTCCATGTGTTCTTCGACAGAAACATGGGTGAGGGTGCCGCGATAGTCACAGCGATGGCATCGCACACGCCACTCTTCAATCCACCGTTCCTGAACAAATGTTTGATTGCACTTGGGACAGACAAACACGCCTTTGACGTAATGCACTTGTCGCTTAAACTTCATCGTCTTCCTCCTTCGGAAGCACCGACTGTACGCCTTCTGGACGGATGCAACCTGCCACAGAGACTGTTTCTTTTGCAACCAAACGGGGGCGAACGCACCGTTACAGCACTGGCGGCGTCGTGGTGCCCCACCCCCGCCTCCGCTGCTTTCTGGGAAATCGCTCGGTATGCACCTGTTTCAGCCGCTGCTGTTCAACATGCGTATAAATCTGGGTCGTGGCGATATTGGCGTGACCCAACATCAGTTGCACGGCGCGCAAATCGGCTCCGTGCGCAAGCAGATGCGTGGCAAACGAATGTCGCAGCATGTGGGGGGAGAGCGACTTGTGAATGCCGGCTCGCCGCGCGCGCAGTCGGAGAAGATTCCAGAAGCTCTGACGTGTCATGGGCGCGCCCCGCCTCGTGACAAACAAGGCAGCAGGTGCGCGCCCCTTCAGCAGCACCGGACGCACATCACGACAGTAAGACTCGACCTTCCGACGCGCGAGTTCTCCAATCGGCACCATCCGTTGCTTATCGCGTTTTCCTGTGGCCAGCACGGCCCCGACTTCCAGATTCACCGCCGACAGCTCCAGCGAGATTAATTCGGACACGCGCAGACCTGCCGCATACATCAACTCCACCATGGCGGAATCCCGAATGTCTTCAAGCCCCTGGCCGACCGGCAATTCCAGCAAGGCCACCACCTCGGTTTCCGTTAACATCCTGGGCAGTTTCAGCCATTGCTTTGGCGCCCCCGGCCATTGCGGCAGGATGTCCGGTGCCCCGTGTTCCGTCACAAGAAACCGGTAAAACCCGCGTGCCGCTGCCAGGCATCGGGACACCGACGCCGGAGACAATCGTTGTCCGTGCAGATGAGACAGAAACCCCGTCACGTGAGATGTCGCCCCAAACGGGTCATGCAGGCCCTGCAACGCCAAGTAGGCCCGCAGCTTGTCGAGATCCCGCCGGTAGGCCAGTACGGTGTTGTTGGCCACACCACCTTCGACCCGTAAATGGGTCAGGTACTGATCAATCAGCTCTTCCATGCGCCACGGATGTGGGGCCTGCTTGTCATTCATTACCGGTTTTCGCAAACATCCCGACACACGATCCGGCCGGGTCCGACCGGGGGAGATGCTTTTGCCCGCTCACCGGAGCGGTGCCAGACAGAGAGCAACGGTCCCGACCGTCCCGGGTGGTCTTGACAGAAGTTGGGCCTGGCCTTATTGAAACACCATACCCGACAACAGTTCATGAACATTCCTATTTCTTCGTCTCTTCTGGCTCTGTCCATCCTCGTGAGCATAAGCGTTTCGCTGTGTCCGACAGCAACCGTTGCTCAAGGATCACCGGCTCCCATGACCGAGGAGCAGGCCCTCGCGCAAATCAGGATTCACCTGGAGCAGGGACGTAGCGACACGGCATTAACGCTGATCGAACCGTTCCTCGACCGCGTGCCCCCGCCGGCCCTGATCGACCACTTCACCTTCTGGTACGCCATGGCCCTGCACAGGCAGGGCGACGACGACCACGCCATCGTGGTCTTCGAACAATTCATGGAAGACTATCCGGCTTCTCCTCTGATTCAGGAAGCCTCACTGCGGCTGAGCGCACGCTATATTCACACAGGCCGGTTCAACCATGCCATTGCTGTGCTGTCCCGGATGCTGAACCTGACCCTGGACAACACGACGCGGTGGGAAGTCCAACACCAGTTGCGCCGCGCGTACGAGCGACAGGGCCGTTACCATCTGGCCATTCAAACCGCACTGACACACATGTCGCAAGCGGGAGAAGCCGAACGGCGCGATTTGCAGGATGCCATCAACAGCCTCATTTTACAGAAAATGGACATGCGCTCGCTCTCGACACTCCTGGAGACATTTCCCACCACCTATCCCGGTGATCTGGCATTGATCCGCCTCATTGAGCTGCGTATGGCCCAAGGAGATGAAGTCCTGGCTGCACGCGACATCCGTGCCTTTCTTCATCAATTCCCGGAGCATCTGTATGCCCGGACCGCCGCCGCACTTCTCCGGTCTTTCGCCGTCCGGATCAAGGCCCATCGCCAGGTCATCGCGGCGGTCCTGCCTTTTTCCGGAACCATGAAACCGTTCGGGACCGAGGCCTTCAACGGATTGCGACTGGCCCTCGAACACGCCGTCTTTCTGGGTTCCAACGCGATTGGTCTCGTGGTCACAGACAGCGCACATCCGTCCACACAGTTACGCCGCGATGTGGTCCACCTGCTTGACGAATTCAACCCGATTGCCCTGATCGGGCCGTTACTGACACACGAAGTGCACCGTCTGGCCGAGGTGCCTGATCGTGCGACCGTACCCTTCGTGACACCAACCGCCAACCTGCCCAACATCAGGCCATTGGGGCAGTACTGGTTCAGTACCGCCATGACAACCCCGCTCCTCGTCAACCGTCTTGTGGAATATGCCATGCGGACATTCGGCTACACTCGTTTTGGCATCCTGGCCCCGAGAACCATCCACGGCAAACGCTTGAATCACCTTTTCCAACAGACAGTCATCGCGAACGGGGGAACCATCATCGCCACCGAGTCGTACCGACCTGGAACCACAGATGCGTCAGTCCAAATCGCGCGTATCAAAGCGCAGGGTCTGCGCGTGCAGGAAGCCATGGCACCGCCGGTACCCGACGAGCCGGTCGTCCCTGATTCCCATCCCGTCCAGGAAGACGAGCCGGTCGTGTCTGCTCACGGATTTGATGCCGTGTTTCTCCCCGGACGACCTTCCGACGTGGCGTTTCTCTCCGCACAGCTCGCGTTTTTTGACATCACCGTGCCCTTGTTGGGCACGAACGGATGGAACCACCCGAATCTCCTGACCTGGGGACGCCGTACCCTTGAAGGGAGCCTGTTTGGAGATGCCCTGTTTCTTCAAAGCCCCGACCCGACCATTCAACACTTTGTCGCCACCTATCGGGAGCGATTTCAGTCCGACCCTTCCATTTTTGCCGCGCAAGCCTACGAAGCCATGAGCACGATTCTCGCCACAGTCCACCGGGGTGCCACCACAGGGATGGAAGTCCGCGAACAACTGTCCAGCCGGCACGACCTGCCGACGTTGCACGGCATGAACGGATTTGACGAGGGTGGCATACTCGACCGCAAAGTGTATATGATTGGCATTCGTAACGGCCAGATGATTCAGCTGAACTAAGGGTCCGATCGTCCGTGTCATGGCGCAATTCTTTCACACCCTGTCCTATGTCATTCTTCCACTCATGCTCGCCGTGGTCCTGCATGAGTACGCGCACGGCTGGGTCGCGAATTATTACGGAGATGACACGGCTCTGCGTCATGGCCGTCTCACGCTCAACCCCCTCGTGCACATTGATCGTTTGGGTACCATTATCGTCCCCCTGCTCTGTCTGGCATTGCCCGGCGGGTTCCTCATAGGCTGGGCGAAGCCCGTTCCCGTCACCCCGGGACGGTTGCGTCACCCTCGACGCGACATGGCCCGTGTGGCCGCGGCCGGACCGGCCATGAACTTTGCGTTGGCCATTTTCAGCGGCATCGTGCTGAACATCCTGCTGGCCATTGATCCCACGCTGCAAAACCACTGGCCTCCCCAGCCACGTATCGCGCCACGGACCGATCTGCTTGGGATGCTCCTCGTCCCGCTGGTAGCCATGGCCATGTATTCGATTCTCATTAACACCTTGCTCTTCGCCTTTAATCTCCTCCCGATTCCCCCGCTTGATGGCGGCCGGATTGTCGTGAGCAGTCTGCCTCCAGGTCCTGCCTTCAGGCTTGGGCAACTGGAACCCTACGGGATGCTGATTATTCTGGGACTGTTGCTGCTTGATCCATGGATTCCTATTATCAGCGGTTTCATCGGACCGCTCATCCACACCATGTCCATGATGATCATCGTCACGTGAGCACGGGGGTGGACATGATCGCGAAGGAGTAACTTTAATGCGCATCGTCAGCGGCATGCAGCCCAGCGGGCGTCTGCACCTGGGCAATTATCTGGGAGCTCTCGCCAACTGGAAAGCCCTGCAGGATGACCATGAGTGTTTTTTCTTTGTGGCGGACTGGCACGCGCTGTCCACCAATTACGAAGAGACCAGCCACCTGCGCACCTATGTCCGGGAACTGCTGATTGACTGGCTGGCGTCGGGAATCAACCCTGAGCGGGCCACGATCTTCATCCAGTCCCACGTGCCGGAACATGCGGTGCTGCACGTCCTGCTCTCCATGATCACCCCGATCTCGTGGCTGGAACGGAATCCGACCTATAAAGAACAACAGGATCACATTGAGCGGTGTGATCTCTCCACGCATGGCTTTTTAGGATATCCCGTGCTGCAAGCCGCGGACATTCTGCTGTATAAAGCCGAGGCCGTGCCTGTGGGCAAAGACCAACTTCCCCATCTGGAGCTCACCCGGGAAATCGCGCGACGGTTTAACAGTCTCTATGCCCCCGTGCTGGTGGAACCCAGGGCCCTGCTGACGGAATTTCCGAAAGTCACCGGAACCGACGGGCGCAAGATGAGCAAGAGTTACGGGAACGCGATTCATCTTTCAGACACCGAGCCCGTGGTCAGGCACAAACTCAAGACCATGGTCACTGACCCGGCCAGGGTGAGGCGCCACGATCCGGGAAACCCTGAAATCTGCCCGGTGTTTACCTTCCATAAGATCTATTCCAACGCCACAGTCGTGGATCAGATCAACCAGGAATGCCGAACAGCGAAGATCGGCTGCATTGCCTGCAAGCAATTTGTGGCGGACAGCATCGTGGCACAACTGTCTCCGATCTGGGATGCCCGCCGTTCGCTCGAAGCAAATCCCAAACGACTCGATGATGTGACGCAGGCCGGCCGTGCACGCGCCGCCAGAGTCGTGACCCACACGCTTGAAGAAGTCAGGCACGCCATGAAACTCTAGCCTGCGCATTGTGTGGAAGGGGGGCAGGGAGACCTTGCGACACAGGCCCCGCTGCCGTCGGCACGAATCAATAATTGACTTCGGCTGCCCCTGTAAGTACTATGCCACCCCTGCCTTTGCCGGCAGAGGTTGTGACCCCATGATGACACGAGGAAGACGATGGCTGTTCGGGTTGGGATCAATGGATTCGGACGTATCGGGAGAAATTTCCTGCGTGCATCCCTTGGCGACTCGGATGTCATCAGCATCGTGGGCATCAATGACCTCGCTGACCCCCGAACCTTGAGTCATCTGCTGGCCTTTGACTCGATCCATGGCCGCTTTCAGGGCACGGTTGAGGCCAAAGACGATCACCTGGTGGTTAATCATCACCCCATCAGGGTCCTGGCACAACCGGACCCCAAGGCCCTGCCCTGGAAGGCACTCGGGGTGGACGTGGTCATCGAATCCACGGGTCGGTTTGTCCACCGCGCTGGGGCAGCTCAGCATCTGTCGGCCGGGGCTTCTCGTGTGATCATCTCCGCCCCCGGAGAAGACGCCGACGTCACGGTGGTGCTGGGCGTCAACGAATACCTCTATGACCCCGCGTCGCACCATATCATCTCCAATGCCTCCTGCACGACCAACTGCCTGGCCCCTGTGGCCAACATCCTGCTCGACAATTTCGGCATTGACCATGGCTACATGACCACGATCCATTCCTACACCAACGATCAGCAGCTGCTGGATATCCCGCGTAAGGATCTGCGGCGTGCCAGAAGCGCGGGGCTCTCAATGATTCCGACCTCGACTGGTGCGGCCAAAGCCTTACACCGGGTCATTCCGGCACTCAAAGACAAACTGGAGGGGATCGCCATCCGCGTCCCTACCCCCAATGTCTCGCTGCTTGACCTGAGTGTACAGACCCAACGGGATTGTGACGCCACCGCAGTCAAGGCAGCCTTTGCCCGGGCAGCGGAAGGCCCGCTCAAAGGCATTGTCGGGTATTCCGAAGTGCCCGTTGTCTCCATTGATCTCAATGGGAATCCCTGTTCGGCGATCATTGACGCTCCTCTCACGACCGTGATGAATCGTCGGCTCGTCAAGGTATTTGCCTGGTACGACAACGAGTGGGGCTATTCATGCCGGCTGCGGGATCTGGTGAAATTTCTGGCCTTGCGTCTCTGACAAAGTGGACATCGTCCGTCACCCCGAGGCGATGCGTGAGACGCCACGTGTTCCGAGGAAAGCTTCTTCATGCAGATTACCAAAAAGACCATTGATCAAGTAGACATTCGGGGCAAGCGCGTCATTATTCGCGTGGACTTTAACGTTCCTCTCAATGATGCACTCCAGATCACGGACGATTCCAGAATTCGTGCCGTCATTCCCACGATCAACCATGTCGTTGATGAAGGCGCGGGTGTGATTCTGTGCTCACACCTGGGACGTCCCCATGGGACCGTCTGCCCGGAGCTCAGCCTGGCACCGGTGGCCAAACGATTGAAGCGCCTCCTGGGGAAAGACGTGACGTTTGCTTCAGACTGCACGGGGCCAGGTGTCCGGAATCTCGCGAGTCAATTAAAACCCGGTGATGTCCTGTTGCTTGAAAATCTCCGTTTCCATCCAGGGGAAGAAGCCAATGACGTCCAGTTTGCTTCGGATCTGGCCTCGTTAGGGGACGTGTTTATCAACGAGGCATTTGGCACCGCACACCGCTCCCACGCCTCCACCGTCGGGATCACCAAATTCGTCAAAACATCAGCGGCCGGCTATTTAATGAAACGGGAAGTGGAGTACCTTGAGGGAGCTGTGGAAAATCCCGTCCGCCCCCTTGTCGCCATTTTGGGCGGAGCGAAGGTCTCGGGGAAAATCGGTGTCATCGAAAACCTGGGGAAAAAAGTCGACAAAGTCATTATCGGCGGAGGCATGGCCTTTACCTTTCTCAAAGCCGCGGGCCTTGGAATCGGCCGCTCCCTCATCGAAAATGCAATGCTCGAGTTCGCCAATGGCATTCAGGCTCACGCCCTTGAGCGCGGCGTCAAATTTTACCTTCCGGTGGATTGCGTGGTCGCAGCCAGTCTCGACCCCGGCGCCGAAACGAAAATCGTTCCCATTCAGGAAATTCCCGAAGACTGGTACGGGATGGATATTGGACCTGCCTCCGTCAAACTCTTTTCCCTGGCGGTTCAGAACGCCAAAACCATTCTCTGGAACGGACCAATGGGCATGTTTGAACGCGATGCCTTTGCACGGGGCACCCAAGCCATGGCCCACGCCGTGGCTGATGCCTATGCCCTCACAGTCGTCGGTGGAGGAGCGACCGCGTTGGCCGTGCACGACGCCGGCGAAACCGAAAACATGTCGTTTATCTCAACGGGAGGCGGCGCGGCACTGACATTGCTGGAAGGGGCAAGTCTGCCGGGACTTGCGGCACTGCCGGATCGTTAACAGCTTGTTCGGCAAACCCTCTGGTGTCGTCGCCCCATTCACTGCGGTCGTGAAACTCCGACTCCTCGCAGGCAACTGGAAAATGCACAAAACAGCGACCGAGGCTGTCGCGTTTGTCCACCAGTTTCGGCACGTCCTGGTGCCCGACGTCTCCGTGGATATTCTTCTCCTGCCCCCGTTCACCGCCCTCGACGCCATCCGGCACATGCTTCGCGCCGATGATCCGATCAGACTGGGGGCACAGAACCTGCACTGGGAACCCGAAGGTGCCTGTACTGGCGAAATTTCCGGCCGCATGTTGCACGACGCGGGGTGCCGGTCGGTCCTCATTGGACATTCGGAGCGCAGACGACTGTTCGGGGAAACCGACGCACACATCAATCGCAAGCTGAAAGCCGCATTGCGGCACGATCTCGCTCCCATTCTCTGTGTGGGGGAAACGCTGGAGGAACGGGAAGCCGGTCAAACGGACCAGGTAGTGACCTCACAAATTATCCAGGGCCTGCAAGACCTGACCCGCGATCAGATTGCGGGCATCACCGTTGCCTATGAACCCGTATGGGCCATCGGCACCGGACAGGCCGCAACCGTGCAGCAGGCCGAAGAGGTGCATGCCTCGATTCGTGCCATTCTCAATGTGAAATGGCAGGACATTGGCGAGGAAATACGGATCATTTACGGGGGCAGCGTCTCACCCCACAATGCCGGGGCATTCTTCGGTTCAGTCGAAATCAACGGAGCACTGGTAGGAAAAACTTGTCTTGACCCCGAAGGTTTTGCTAGGATCTGCCAGCTTGCTTCCTCGACGTAAGTGAGGAGAAACTACCTATGTACACTGTCGCGGTCGTTATCCATCTCGTCGTCTGCTTCCTCATGGTAACCGCTATTCTGCTTCAGGCGGGAAAGGGAGCGGAAATCGGTGCTTCATTTGGCGGAACCAGCCAGACGATTTTCGGCAGTCGCGGGGCCGGCACGTTTCTCAGCAAAGTCACGATCTGGGCGGCTGTCCTGTTCATGATCACCTCGCTCGGCCTGGCATTGCTGTCCAAACATGAAAACATCGCCTCGTCGGTGATTGATCCCGGCTCGCGCACGGTACCCGTCGCACCTGTCGACGACCTGTTCCCAGACACAGACAGCATTGACGACACGACACCCGCCACGCCAAGCGACGATACATTACTCGACACAGACAGTTCTGACGACAGTGCCCCCGCCACGCCCGGCGACGCCATATCTTCCGACACAGACAGTCCCGACAACACCGCACCTGCCACACCCGGCGATACCATATCTTCCGACACAGACAGTCCCGACAACACCGCACCTGCCACGCCCGGCGATACCATATCTTCCGACACAGGCAGTCCTGACGACACCACACCCGAGTCGCCCTCAGACAATACGTCGCGTCAAGTACCCTCTGACTGATCTACTGGTTTTTTTACGCAGGGAGGAGGCGAGAGCTACCCTGTCATGCACGGAGGGAGGGGTATGATCCTTCCCTCTCGTCCACACAAATGATCGGAACTGGTTCGGGGCACGACATGGCCAGCAGGCGATTGAATCGTGTGCAGCGGCAGAGAACAGCAGGTTTTACACGGGAGTCAGCCAATGGGCACGGGAAGGAGTTTCGCCTTTGACAATGTCAAAAAAGAATTTCTGAAGCAAATCGGTGACTGGCCCCCGTTTTCCGGTTCCCACCTGGCGATCATCAATCTCCCGAATCGGCGTCACTTCGGCAGCCGTTCCTGTGAGGAACACTTCCTCGGCCACATACAACGCATCCCGAGTGAATCGTTCTTCGAACACCGGGATATTTTTCTCACGAGCCATGTCCAGAATAGCGTGACGGGTGATGCCTTCCAGGACGGACGTTAAGGGCGTCGTGATGAGTTGCCCCTTGGACACGATGAACACATTTTCCCCTGTCCCCTCAGCCACGTAGCCTTCTGTATCCAGAAAAATAGCTTCGTCGTACCCCGCACGGGTTGCTTCAAGCCTGGCTAAAATGGAGTTGACATAGTACCCGGGGACCTTCGCCCGGGTCATGGAGACGTTCACATGGTGTCGGGTGAACGATGAAACCTTCGCCCGAATGCCCCGCACCAGGGCATCATCCCCCAGATAGGCCCCCCAGGGCCATGCGGCAATCGCCAGCCTGACGGGATTGTGAGAAGGATCAAGACCCATTTTCCCGTACCCCACATAGAGCAACGGCCGGATATAACAAGAGGTCAGTTTGTTGATCCGAACTGTTTCGACGATGGCCTCGGCCACGTCTTTCTGACTGTACGGGACCGTGAGCAGCATAATATGCGCCGACTCAAACAGCCGATCCACGTGCTCACGCAGCCGAAAAATCGCTGATCCGTTTCGCCCCTCATAACAGCGAATCCCTTCAAAAGCCCCCAGACCGTAATGCAGGGAATGCGTCAAAATATGCGTGGAGGCGTCGTTCCAGTTCACAAAGACGCCATCCATCCAGATTTTCTCACTTGGCGTGACCATGCTTGGACCTCTCTGGGGTTGAATCGAGAACGGAGACGATCCACGACAACAAGCCGCGATCAAATATCCGTCGCAGTTATACCGACGGCAGCCACTACTGTCAATCAACGGAGCAATCCGGATGGAATTATATGACTGGCTCTGAAGTTTGGTGTTTGAAGGAGATTAGACGGTATCTTTCGGATGAAATTGGGACGAGGAGAACCGTACTCAATTCACAACAGTAGATTTGAAATAGAAAAGCTTAAATTCTGAGGAAAATACAACATGATTACGGACTTTCCAGTGGCAAGAGATGTTGCAAAAACAGGTCATGAATCCACCCCCCACCCGCTTTATAACCTCACTGCGATATCCATCCCCGGAGTTCATGCCCATCCTGATCTGTGATCCGCTCCCCTACCTTGACACCGCCTCAACTCGCATGGTACACGTGGCCCAACATGGGAGGGTCATAACAGTATGTACGCAATTCTGGAAACAAGCGGCAGACAATACCGGGTCGAACCCGGCTCCATTCTTCAGGTCGAAACCCTTCACGCCGAACAGGGGCAAACCCTGGAATTGCAACCGGTGCGATGCATTGGTACAGACGGCAACACGTTGATCGGGCAACCAGTTCTCGAAGATGCACATGTGAAAGCCACCGTCATCCGAAACGGCCGGACACGGTCGATCAGGGTGTTTAAGAAAAAACGCCGCAAGAAGTACCGCAAAGCACGTGGGCATCGCCAACACTTCACCCGGCTCCGAGTCGATGAAATCGTCACGGGACAGCCTGAGGAAGCAGCTGCCCTTGATACACCGGCAACTGACACCACGCCCGAAAGCGTCACCGACCAACTCGAGGGGTCAGTAGCCCTCGATGAATCAGCAGCCGACCCCACCACCGAAAGCATCACCGGACAATCCGAGAACACAGTAGCTCTCGATGAGCCAGCCGCCGACGAGACCACCGAAAGCATTACCGGACAATCCGAGAACACAGCGGCCCTCGACGAGCCAGCCGCCGACGAGACCACCGAAAATGTCACCGACCAGCCCGGGGGCGAAGAAGAAACATGGACAGACAAAAAAGACTAAAGACTGGGCAAACCAGCACCATCTTCTACGCACTGGCACATGTCCCGCGCGATGTTTCCGTGCTGGCAGACTGCTACTTGTCGCGACTGATACTGGCAAGGACCGGCGGAAGGACAGGAGAACGACATGGCACATAAAAAAGGGGGTGGAGCATCCCGAAACGGGCGCGACAGCAACCCTCAATACCTTGGCGTGAAACGATACGCCGATGAACGAGTTCAACCGGGCCACATTCTCATTCGCCAGCGAGGTACCACATTTCATCCTGGCTACAACGTGGGGATGGGCAAGGATCATACCCTCTTCGCCAAAATTTCCGGAATCGTGAAATTTGAAGGGGGAGGCAGAACGCGACGCAAGATCAGCGTGTATCCCCCTGTGTAACCCACGATCCGGGTCGTCAGTCCAGACTCCCGACTTGTTTCTTCCCGATTGTCCTCTTCCGGATGTCATGCCGCCGAAGGGGCCCCCATGTTTGTCGACCACGCAAAAATTTTCGTGCATGCAGGCAACGGTGGAGACGGTGCCTGTAGCTTTCGCCGGGAAAAATTCATGCCCTACGGTGGACCGGATGGTGGCGACGGTGGACATGGCGGCAATGTCATCTTCAAAGCCTCCACCAGAGCGACGACGCTCCTTGACTTGAAGTACCGACGCCATTACGAGGCCGACGCCGGGCGTCCGGGACAGAAAAGCAATCGCCGCGGACGCTCCGGAAACGATGTCATCATTACCGTGCCAGTCGGGACCATTGTCAAAGACGCGGAGACCCTGGACATTCTGGCGGACTTAGTGGCTCCTGACCAATCCGCAATCGTGGCCACAGGCGGCAAAGGTGGAAGAGGCAACAGTCGATTCGCCACATCAACTAACCAGGCACCCAGGCAGTATGAACAGGGCATCCCCGGAGAAAAGCGATGGCTCGACCTGGAGCTGAAACTGCTGGCCGACGTCGGTCTCGTCGGGTTGCCAAACGCCGGAAAGTCCACGCTCCTGTCCACACTCTCAGCCGCTCGCCCGCAAATCGCCGATTATCCCTTCACCACGCTCCGCCCGTATTTGGGAGTCGTCTCCACGGGTGAGTACGACAGTTGCATCATGGCTGACATTCCCGGGCTGATTCAGGGAGCCCATGCGGGAAAAGGCCTGGGACATCAATTTCTCAAGCATATTCAACGCACACAATTTCTGTTGTATCTGGTCGATATTTCCGAATGGGCAACGGATGATCCGATTCGCACGTTTCATGTACTCAGGGAAGAGCTCTCCGCCTTCGATCAAACACTGGGACAACGGGCCTATGCCATTGCCGGAACCAAAGTCGACATCCATGGACAGGGAGACCGTCTTCGGGACATGCAGCGATACTGCGAGGAACAGCACATTGCCTTTTTCCCGATTGCCGCGGTCACAGGTCAGGGGCTGGACGCCCTGCGTCTGTTTCTGGCCCGGCACATCCACGCAGGCACAACGGCATGAGAGCGCATTTCCTGTCACAGGCCAGACGCCTGGTCATGAAAATCGGCAGCAGCATTCTGGCCGCTCCCTCGACGGGATTGCGTCTCGACCACATTCAACGCCTTGCCAACGAAATCGGGCAACTGAAACGGGACAAACGAGACATCGTCCTGGTGTCATCGGGAGCCATTGTCGCGGGTATTGAGAAACTCGGCCTCAAGGCCTACCCGCACACCCTCCCGCTAAAACAGGCCGCGGCTTCGGCCGGACAGAGTCGCCTCCTGCGCACGTATGAAAACAGCTTTCAGGAAGCCGGACACAACATCGCCCAGGTGTTACTCACCCATCAGGACCTGACCGACAGAAAACGTTTTCTCAACGCGAGGCATACGCTCATCACGTTGCTGGCACTGGGTGTCATTCCCGTCATCAATGAAAATGACGCGGTCGCGGTGGAAGAAATTCGTTTTGGCGACAACGATACGCTTGCGGCACAAGTCGCTCATTTAGTGGATGCCGACCTGCTGGTGATCCTCTCAGACGTGGACGGACTGTTCACGCAGGATCCCCGGCACCATCCCGATGCCACCCTGATCGGCGAAATTACAGACATGACACCCGATATCGAACGGAGCGCGGGACGCTCCCGGAGTCAGGAAAGTCGCGGGGGCATGGTGACCAAAATCCAGGCCGCAAAACTCGTCGGTCAGTATGGCCTCCCGACGCTGTTGCTCAATGGCGAAACGCCTGGCCTCGTGCCTCGCATCTTCGCGGGGGCCGACGGCGGGACACTGTTCCTTCCACAGGGACGAAAACGTCACAGCCGCAAACACTGGATTGCCGGAACGCTGCGATCCAGGGGGCAGCTCATCCTGGATGCCGGCGCCGTTGAGGCACTCACCCACCGGGGGAAGAGCCTGCTGCCTTCCGGGATTCTTGAGGTGAAGGGCACGTTTGTCGCAGGCGACCCGGTGTCCTGTGTGGACACGGATGGGAAAGAGTTTGCCAGAGGACTGGTGAATGTCTCATCGGCAGTCGTGTCTGCCATCAAGGGGCGGAGAACGCAAGACATTGAACGCGAAATGGGCGTGCAGGAATACGAAGAAGTGATCCACCGGGACAACCTTGCGCTGT
>RKSG01000157.1 GCA_007570995.1 Nitrospirales bacterium | reverse complement strand
CCCCCCTTCGTCCCCTGGTCGCCCTGGGCGCCAGGGGCAGGCATTCCCGCAGTGAGTTGAGCGGGAATCCAGGGGGGGCGTGCCAGGGGCATGCTTTGACTTGAGACAGGGCGGAGTCTTGCTCTATAAGGGGGGATGATGAGTGCATCAACCGTCCACGTGGCTCCGTCGATTCTTTCCGCTGACTTCGCACGACTGGCCGATGAGGTCGCCGCCGTGGAGGCCGCCGGCGCCGACTGGCTTCACGTGGACGTGATGGACGGACATTTCGTTCCCAACCTGACGGTCGGCCCGCCTATCGTCGCCGCTCTGCACCAGACCACCACACTCCCCCTGGACGTCCACCTGATGATGACCAACCCCGACGCCTATATAGCCGACTTCGCCCAGGCCGGCGCCAGTTATCTGACCGTCCACGTGGAAACCTGCCCCCACCTGCACCGCACCATCCAGCACATCAAGGCCCATGGCGTGAAGGCAGGGGTCGCGCTCAACCCTTCCACGTCTCTCGCCACTCTCGAAGACGTGATCGCCGATCTTGATCTGTTGCTGATTATGTCGGTCAACCCCGGGTTCGGAGGCCAGACGTTTATCCCCGCCTGCCTGGGGAAAATCGCCCGCGCCAGACAGTGCATCGAGCGGACAGGAAGCCACGCCCTGCTCGAGGTTGACGGCGGCCTCAAAGCCGACAACGTCGCCGGCGTCCTGCAAGCCGGCGCCAACGTGCTGGTCGCCGGATCGGCAATTTTCCATGCCCCTGGCGCCCCGAGCGACCAGGGGAACAGTCCCAGGTACGCCGACGCGATTGCTGCTTTCCGCGACGCAGCCGCAACACGTTCCCCCCGGCCGCATGATTCTGCTCCCTCCCCCTGTGGGCCTGCCCCTGGCGCGCCGGGCGACCAGGGGAAAGGGCTGGGGTGAGGGACTCTCACCGTGGACATGAATACCACTGACGTGTACGACAGCCTGCACCCGCTGGAAATGAACCTGCTGGCGGCCTTCGGTCAATCCGCCGACATGCCGGCTTCCGAGGCCACGTTGCAGGAGCGCTCCCGCCTGGAACCGTCTCAACTCAGCATGGCCCTGGGGTGGCTCCAGGCGAAAACGCTGATCCGCATCCACGCCGAAACCAGCACGACCCGGGTGGGCCTGACGGAGGTGGGACATGGCTATCTGACCACCGGGTCGCCACCGGAATGGATCGTGAAGACATGCCAGCAGGGAGCACAGCCTGCCCCTGGCGCCCCGTGCGACCAGGGGGAAGGACAAGCACTCACGGTGAAGGCACTGCAGGACATGGCCCGGTTCCCCCCCACCGAAATCAGCAGGGCACTCGGTCTACTCAAACAGGAAGGCGCCATCCGCCTGGCCGCCGGGGGGCAGGTGGAACCGACCGGGCGGCCGAGTCCCACGATCGAACTGTTCACCACGCTCCTGAACGACCTGCGCGACCAACGCCGCGAGCTGTCATCCTTTTCACCTGACCAGCAAACCCTGCTGCGACAGTATGCAGTCAAACGGGGAAGCGCACAGAAACCGTTTCGGATTGAAGAACGCCTGCAACGCGAATACGCCCTGACGGACGACGGGAAAACGGTCGCGCAACGCTGTCACGCGGGCACCGCAGAGGACGTGTCCCAACTGACGCCCGACATGCTGAAAGACGGTTCCTGGCGCACCAGGCGGTTCCGGCAGTACACCATCACCATGCAATCGCCGCGTGTGGCTCCCGGACGGAAGCATCCGTACCGGGCGTTTCTGGACCTGGTCAAATACCAACTGGTCGGCATGGGGTTTCGGGAAATGCGAGGCCCGCTGGTGGAGACCGAATTCTGGAACATGGATGCCCTGTACATGCCCCAGTTTCATCCGGCCCGGGCTATTCACGACGTGTATTTCGTGAAGACGCCGACCCATGCGGAAAAAATCGCTGAACCGTTTCTGTCTCGCGTGGCCGCTGCCCATGCCGACGGCGGCTCCACGGGGTCACGCGGATGGGGCTACCGCTATGACCCCGAACGTGCTCACCGGCTGATTCTGCGCAGCCAGGGCACCGCGGTGTCGGCCCGCACGCTGGCCTCGAATCCCCTGATCCCCGGAAAATACTTTTCCATCGCCCGCTGTTTCCGCTATGACCAGGTTGATGCGACCCATGCCACGGATTTTTTCCAGGTGGAAGGCATTGTGCTGGGCGACGCGATTAATTTCCGGACGCTGCTGGGTCTGTTGACATTGTTCGCCAGAGAAATGGCGCAGGCGCAGGAGAGCGCGTTTCTCCCCGCCTATTTTCCCTTTACGGAGCCGTCCGTGGAGCTTCACGTTCGTCACCCGCGGCTTGGCTGGATGGAACTGGGCGGTGCGGGATTGCTGCGGCCGGAAGTCACCCACCCGCTTGGGGTCACGGTGCCGGTGATTGCCTGGGGCCTGGGGCTGGATCGTATGGCGATGGTGGCCCTTGGGATCCATGATATTCGCGACCTCTTTTCCATTGACCTTGAAAAAATTCGAGCCTTGCGCGGACGGTTTGCCTGAGCACACGACGCCCACAGCCCGTCCGGGTTCCCTCTCCCCCCTGGTCGCACGGGGCGCCAGGGGCATGCTTTGGGAGAGGGCCAGGGTGAGGGTTGTTTTTGGGACCGTGACGCACGGCCGCATGCACAGTGCCATGGGGCGAGTCCCGTGGCGGTCCCGGTGAGGAGACGATGCCCACGATTTCTTTCTTTCAGAACGATCTCGAACGGTTCCTTGGTCACCCTGCCACGCTTGAGCAGCTTGAGTCGTGGCTGTCGCTGGTCAAAGGGGAAGTCAAGGATTTTGCTGCCGCCACGGGTGAAGTGCGGGTTGAACTGCAAGACAGCAACCGGCCGGATTTGTGGAGTGTGGAAGGAATCGCCCGCCAGATCCGGATGAAGGTTCAGGGGGCGCCCTGCACCTATCCGTTTTTCCAGACCAGGACCCGTCCCAGGCGACGGGTGCTGGTGGGCACCGGCATGGACACGGTTCGCCCGTATGTGGCGGCCTGTGCAGTAACGGGGCATCCCATCACCGAGCAGGACCTGGTCCAACTTATCCAGGTCCAGGAGAAACTCGCGGACGGGTTTGGCCATAAACGCAAAACCGTCTCGGTGGGCCTGTATCGCCTGCCCAGGATTCAGTTTCCGGTGACCTATGGTCTGGTGAAACCCACGGAGGCACGTTTTACCCCGCTGGGCTTTTCCGAACCCCTGACACTGCAGGACATTCTGACTGTGCATCCCAAGGGCATGGAATACGGGGCCATTCTGGCCGGTCAGCCGATGTTTCCTCTGCTGTGGGACATGTCAGGCCAGGTCTTATCCTTCCCTCCCATCATTAACAGTCGTGACATCGGGCAGGTTCAGGTGGGCGATGCGGAGTTCTTCGTGGAAGTGACGGGAACGGATGCGCGCATGGTGTTGCTCACGCTCAACATTTTTGCCGTGAACTTCGCCGACCGCGGCGCCACCATTGACCCGGTGGACATTCAGTATCCGTATGCCACGCCCTGGGGCAAGTCCGTCAAGACCCCCTGTGACATCAACACGATTCAGAAAATCCCGCTGAAAGCCATTGAAGCCGCCCTTGGCGTGGCCCTGGATGCGGAGCGTGTGCAACAGGATCTGCGGTCATACGGGTATGACGTCAAAGCGACGCGGAGCACGCTTGCCGTGCGGTTGCCGTGTTACCGCAACGATCTCATGCACCCGGTGGATGTGGCGGAGGATGTTGCGATCAGCCGGGGGTATGACTCGTTTGTGCCGGTGATGCCGGCTCATTTCACCGTTGGCTCGTTATCCATGCTGGAGCGGATGTCCGATCACCTGCGTGATCACATGATCGGGCAGGGGTTTCAGGAAATCTTTTCCAACATTCTGATGTCTCGTGATGAGCTGGTGACACGCATGAGGTCGAATCAGGATCAGGTTGTGGAAGTGGACAACGTCATGTCTCACAGTTTTGCGTGTCTGCGATCCTGGATCATCCCGTCGCTGTTGCGTGTAGAGATGACCTCGCCACGGGCGTTTTACCCGCACCGTTTGTTTGAAATCGGGGAAGTTGCGTTACCGGATTTGAGTCAGGCTCTTGGGTCGAGGACGATGTTGCGTCTGGGTGGTCTCATTGCCCATGCCCATGCGAATTTTTCCGAGGTGCACACCTGTCTGGACGTGCTGATGTTTTATCTCATGCAGGACTACGAGTTGCAGCCCATGAGTCACGGGTCATTCATGGAGGGTCGGGCGGGGACGATCCTCTGCAGTGGTCACGCCATTGGTTTGATTGGGGAATTGCACCCGGAGGTTCTGGAGAACTGGCACATCACGATGCCGATCTCCGTGTTTGAGCTGACTGTGGATCTGCTGTGTGGGGAAAAGCCGTCAGCGGAGTAGGGATGGGGAATGTGCTGCCATTCCCGTCGTGGCCGCGCGGTGATGCTCTGACTGGTGGGTTTTGTGAGGGGGCATTCGGGGCTTCCGGGCGGGATACGAAAGAACGGTCAGGGCACAAAACGGGAGGCGCACCATTGCTTGCGGACGTTGAGCAATCAAGGCTGGCCCTGGCGAAGAGCCTTGATCGAAAGCGAAAAGCGCAACACGGGCAATTCTTCACACCGGCAGAGACCGCTCGATTTATGGCGGGGCTTTTCAGTCAACGAGCTGGTGACATCTGTCGTCTGCTTGATGCAGGGGCAGGGATCGGTTCTCTGTCGG
Source organism: Nitrospirales bacterium (assembly GCA_007570995.1). Lineage (GTDB taxonomy): Bacteria > Nitrospirota > Nitrospiria > Nitrospirales > UBA8639 > Bin75. Next base: position 1,335 of record RKSG01000157.1, on the reverse strand, counting down.
TCGCCTTTCTGGAAAGATGGGTTGCGGGTCACCGTGGTTTCCAGCGTGTCGACGTTGATGCCTTCGAGATTGACAGATGCCTGCACCCCTATCTTGGCCAGTCACTGCAGGCGTGCACGTGGTCTGACAATGTGGTGCCAACGATCCGGGGGGATGACTTCGTACACGTCGCCGTCGACTCGCTTTGCGGGACCCTGTTCGCCGAGCCTCTTCCACGATACACACATGCCATTCTGAATCCCCCTTACAAGAAAATCCGTAGCAACTCCATGTACCGGTTGGCATTGCGGCGGGTTGGTATTGAAACGGTCAACCTGTACTCAGCGTTTGTCGCCTTAGCCATATCCCTGCTGGAAGACCGCGGCCAACTCGTTGCCATCATACCGAGGAGTTTCTGTAATGGTCTGTACTACCGTCCCTTCCGCGAATACGTTCTGGAGCGCGCGGCCATTCTGCGTCTGCATCTGTTTGCATCCAGAAACAGGGCATTCAAGGATGACGCTGTGTTACAGGAAAACATCATCATCGTGCTGGAGCGTGGCACACCCCAGGGTGCTGTGACTGTGACAACGTCGACCGATTCCAGTTTTACCGATCTGGAGACGCACCGGTATGCTTTTGATCGCATCGTGCTCCGTGGGGATTCTGAGCATGTGATCCATGTCCCGACCTCGCCGCGGGTCAGCGCCATCGAATGTTCGGACGTGGTCTGCTGCACGCTGGACGACATTGGCATTGCGGTATCGACCGGGCCTGTCGTGGCGTTCCGATTAAAAGAGCACCTGCGTGGCATGCCGGCCACGGGCACCGTCCCGTTGCTTCATCCCTGTCACTTCAAGGATCAGACGACGGACTGGCCGAAGGCAGCATCGAGCAAGCCCAATGCCATCTGCAGCAATACGGACACGGAGAAATGGCTGTACCCGAACGGGTTTTACTGTGTCGTCCGGCGCTTGTCCTCCAAGGAAGAAAAGCGTCGAATTGTTGCCAGTGTCGTCAGGCCGGATTCGTTTCCCCGTGTCGAGGCGTTAGGGTTTGAAAATCACCTGAACGTGTTTCACGAAGGCAAGCACGGGTTACCTGAAGCACTGGCGTACGGGTTAGCCACATTTCTCAACACTGCCGCTGTTGATGAAGATTTTCGACGATTCAACGGTCATACCCAGGTCAATGCGGGCGACCTCAGGCGTATACGTTACCCGAACAAGGAAGAGTTACTTGCGTTGGGGAAGAGGGTGATGCGCACTTCGGCGGGGAGCACTTTCCATGCCTGTGTGACGTGACGGGGACCGGGGTGCCCGGGGCGTCATTCCTGCGAACGCAGGAATCCAGAAT
>RKSG01000056.1 GCA_007570995.1 Nitrospirales bacterium | reverse complement strand
CACCGGAATCGCACACGTCTTCGCAACATGCCTGCCCCTGGCGCCCCCCCTGGATTCCCGCTCAACTCACTGCGGGAATGACGGAGGGGGGGCTTGACCAGGGGACAGAGGAGCAATCGCAGCGCGATTGCTGGCACGATATGAGCGTACAACAGCAACAGGGCTTGTTGGCCAAGCTGGCAAAGGAATTTGTCCGGTTGCCCGGGATTGGGCAAAAGACCTCGCAACGTCTTGCCTTTCATATGATGAAGGCGGACAAAGAAACTGCCTTACGGCTGGCTGATGCCATTCGTGACGTCAAAGATTTTGTGACGTTTTGCGGGCAATGTCGCAATATTGCGGAAGGGGCATTGTGCGATGTGTGCCAGGACCCCAAACGGGACCGCACCAAAATTCTGGTCGTGGAGGAGCCGAGTACCCTCCATGCCATTGATCAGAGTCGCGGGTACAAGGGCCTCTACCACGTGTTGATGGGATCGCTGTCGCCGTTGGATGGCGTTGGCCCGTCTGACATTCGCGCGAAGGAACTGGAACTGCGGGTCAAAGACGGTGGTGTGGAAGAGGTCATTGTGGCGACGAATCCCACCATCGAAGGCGAGGCCACGGCTATTTATCTCACGAAGCTGTTGAAGCCCTACGGGATCAAGGTCTCGCGCATTGCCTATGGCATCCCCGTCGGGATGGATATCGAATATGCCGATGACGTGACCCTGACAAAATCCATTGAAGGGCGGCGCGAGCTGTAGCGGGATGTCCGATTCCTCCTCCATGCACGGCACCATGGCCGTGGTCAACGCCCCCCTCCGTCCCCTGGTCAAACCCAGGGGCATGCATTTCCCTGGTCACCCCTCCGTCATTCCTGCTGCCTCCTCCGTCATTTCTGTCTCCCCCTCCGTCATTCCTGCCGCCCCCTCCGTCATTTCTGTCTCTCTCTCCGTCATTCCTGCGAACGCAGGAATCCAGGGGTGGGGTGCCAGGGGCAGGTTCTGCGAAAGCAGGAAGAGTCACCATCCGGCAATGGGTAGAGGCGAAGCCTGCTCCAGGCGACCAGGGGACGGGAGGCATCGCGAACGCCGGTGAAGATCTTCCTGCGCGTGCTTGTCCTGGCGGCGGTCCTTGCGGTTGTCGGGCTTGTGGTGCTTGGCCTGTCATTCACGACCCTGATCAAAACCGGTGTGGAGAGGATAGGGACCAGGGTCCTGGGTGTGCCGGTGACGGTGGAGGATGCTGACCTGTCGATCCTGCCCGGCTGGACGACCGTGAGGGTCAGCTTGAAACAGCTCACCATCGCCAACCCCGCGGGCTATGAGACCGCACATGCCTTTTCCTTCCCGAACGTCCAGATACAGATTGACTGGCGCTCACTGTTGACCGATACCGTCGTGGTCGAAGACGTGTGGCTTGCGGGGCCGGGCATGACCCTGGAAAGAGTCAAACTGCGCAGCAACCTCGGCGACATTCGGAACATCGTCACACGCAACAGACACGCGGATGAGGATGATGAGAGAGACGACGAACACGAGGACGACGAGGACGACGACATACGCCTTCACATTAAAAAGCTGACCGTGAAAGACGCAACAATCAATGTGAGCCTCATTGGGGGGGCAGCCGGCGTCGTGCGCTTGCCGTTGCCTGACTTCGAAGTGCACGATATTGGAAAACCGTCCAGGGGCGCGAGTCTTCGGGAGGCGTCGGCCAGAATTTTCGACGCGATGTATGGTGCCATTCTCGATGCCGTCACGAAGTCGGGAACGGTGTTTCCCGGGGATGTCGAGCAACTCGGCCAGGCCGCCAGGGATTTGGGGAAGACGGTGGAGAAGGTAGGGAGGGAATTGCTGAAGGGATTATTGAAACACTGATTGACAGGAGGAACCATGGGTATGCTTCATGCCGAAATAGAACTCTTAAATCCGAGAGATCGTCATATCAGGTCGGTGCGAGTGAAGGCGCTGGTTGATACTGGTGCGTGGCATTTGTGTGTCCCCGAGCATATTGCGATTCAACTTGGGCTGGAAGAATTGTACAAGCGTGAAGTGACGACGGCAGACGGGAAAAAACATCTGGTGCCGTACAAGGGCCCGATAGAGGTGAAATTTGAAAACCGGGCTTGCTTCACGGGCGCGCTGGTTTTGGGAGACACCGTGCTTCTCGGTGCCGTGCCGATGGAGGATCTGGATGTGGTGGTGTCTCCGGCAAGGCAGACGCTTATGGTGAATCCTGATAGCCCAAACATCGCCACGTCGATTGTGATGAGGGCGTTGTATACTGACAGGGCACACCGCCCTCGTTTGTTCAGAACACATGCCGTCACGAAATCAGGCATGGGGCTTCCCGGGAATGTCAGGCAACTGGGCCAGGCTGACAGGGATTTGGGGAAGACGGCATTGTTGCAACGCTGATCGTCTTGAAACGAGGCAGTGACAGAGTCTGCGTTGTATGGCGTGTTAGACAGCGATCACATCTTGCTCCCAATGCATGCCCTTGGCCCCCCGTCGCCTCTGGATTCCTGCGTTCGCAGGAATGACGGAGGGGGAGGCAGGAATGACGGAGGGGGGACCAGGGGTTGTGTTGGAAAGTCGGAATGATCCTGGTGGGTTGTATGGCGGCATCAAACACAGGCGATCAGCACATGGCGGAAAAAGACCCGGACATGCTCTCTTTGAATGAAATTGAAAGGCCAAGGCTTCATGGCGGGTACAAACGCTTAGCTATGATCCGGCCCAACAGGAGAGTCCAGGTTCATGGCAGTCTTCAATCTGTTTAGCCCGCTTGTGCCGAACCAGATCTATCATGGGGATGCTCGGCAGCTCTTAAGAAGAATCGGTCAAGACTCTATCGCGCTGAGTGTGTGGTCTCCGCCGTATTATGTTGGAAAAGACTATGAACAGTATTTGTCTTTTGAAGACTGGAAAGATCTTTTACGGAATGTCATCAAACTGCATGTGCCAGTCATTAAACCTGGTGGATTTCTGGTGATCAATATCGCTGATATCTTGTGTTTTAAAGATGAGAGTATGCCAAAAATCATGGCCGAAAACGTTTCTCGACGAAAATTTAATCTGGCCAGGGACGACCTGCTTGCGATGAAGAAACAGCATCCGACCTGGAATCGGTACCGGCTTGCAGAACACTTTGGGTGCAGTGAACAAACGATTGACAGACGTCTCAACGGTAACAATATACGAGGCGGAAAATACCAACCCCAGACAAGAGTCTACCTTGTTGGAGGGCTCATCGAAGAAGCAGCTGCCGATGCAGGGTTGTATTTATACGACCGGCGCATATGGGTAAAAGATGCGACGTGGGAGAACTCAAGATGGCACACCATCTCCTATCGTTCTGTGGATGAGTCGGAATATCTTTATGTTTTCTGGAAGCCGGGGATAACCAAGGTGGATCGAGCACGGCTTACAAAACAGGAATGGATCAATTGGGGGTCGAGGGGGGTATGGGAAATCCCCTCGGTTCGAAGCAATGTCGATCATGATTCCAAGTTCCCTCTGGAGTTACCGCGACGAGCCATCAAGCTGTTCACTGATCCAGGTGACATTGTCCTTGATTGTTTTATGGGAAGCGGGACGACAGCCGTGGCAGCGTTGGCTGAAGGAAGAAGGTATCTTGGTATCGATAAAGAAAAGAGGTCGGTGGAGTTGGGAAGAGAAGCGGTACGATCGTTCGAGAGATACAGGGCCTGTCAGGAATCTGACCAACTTGACCTGATGTTGCGTGAATTGGAAGTCACGTACAAACCTTCCTGACACAGCCGAGGCCAAATGATGACAGGGGCACGTTCGTCCCTCGCCCTGTGAGCACCTCCTCAGAGCGCTTCAGAAGCACCATCACTCAGGCAAACCGGATCCCCGCCTTCTGCACTTCCTGATACGGCAGCAACCACACCAACGACTCATCGCTGAGGTCGACGACCTGGATGCGGTTTCCCCAGGGGTCGCGGAAGTCGCAGCGGAAATGGGGTTCCATCGTCAGTTTGTATTTGTTGATGAGTTTGTCCCGCACGGCTTGAATCTGTGCTTCATCGCGCACCATCAGCCCGAAGTGTTTCGCGCGGTCTGGTTGGAGCGTGTCAACCTCAAAAATGGCCAGGAACTGGTGCGCGCCCAGTTGACACCAGGCGGCCCCCTCCCCGCCCCGGAGCATGGTCAGGTTGAACACGTCCGAGTAAAACTCCACGGCTTTCTTTGCGTCGTCCACTTCAATGACGACGTGGTTGCATCCATAGACTTGCACGTCCATCGCTCACCTCTTCTGCATGCCCCTGGCGCTTTCCTCCTGGATTCCTGCGTTCGCAGGAATGCATGCCCCTGGCTCTGACCAGGGGACGGAGGGGGTGCTCTAACCGGGGGGCGGATGGTCACTCACACGGTTCTCCGCACATTATAGCAGAGCCAATGCATGCCCCTGGCTCTGACCAGGGGACGGAGGGGGTGCTCTAACCAGGGAAAAGGGCGGGTCAGCCCATATCCAACAGCTCGTGGTCGGGATGCCGCTCTCTGGTGAACTGTTTCGACCACGGCGAGCGGAAGAGCACGACGGGACGATCCCGCTGGTCTTTGACGATGAGGGCATCGCTCGGGGCACGAAAGACGTTGAGGTCTCCCCTCAGCCACGCGCTGCATTCATAGGGAAGCGGCTCCAGACGGCTCTCCACACGGTATTCATTGCGCAGGCGAAATTGTAACACGTCGAACTGGAGACGTCCCACGGCAGCAATGATGAATTCCCGATCATCAAGGTTCCGCAGAATCTGCACCGTGCCTTCGGCCGTCATCTGCTCCAGAGCTTTGTCAAAGGCTTTGCGTTTGCCCACGTCCGTGGGTCGAATCCTGGCAAAGACTTCCGGTGGAAACTGCGGCAACGATTTGTAATTGAACCCGTTGCTGAGTGAGACGGTATCACCGATGGCAAATTGCCCCGGGTCAACGACGCCGATAATGTCGCCGGGATAGGCCACGTCCACGGTGTCACGGTCTTTGGCGACGAGACGATGCGGACGGGACAGGCGGATGGTGGTGCCGAGACGATGATGGGTGACGACCATGTCACGTTCGAAGCGTCCCGAGCAGACTCGCAGGAACGCCGTGCTGTCGCGATGGCGAGGATTCATGTTCGCCTGAATCTTGAAGACGTAGGCACTGAACGGCCACGCCGTCGGATCCACGACGATTTCGGTTCCATTGGGCCGGTCGGCCGTCCGCGGCATGGCGGCAGGTGCCATTTCCACAAAGGCATCAAAGAAATTTTCAATGCCGAAGTTCGTGAGCGCGGAGGCAAAGAACACGGGCGTGATGTCGCCGTTGAGAAAGGCCTCTGTCGTGTAGGGATTGCCAGCCACGGTCAGCAGTTCCAGATCGTGGTGCACGTCCTGCCATAAGGCTTCTCCAAGCAGCGTCCGGACATCGGGACTGTCCAGGGGCACAACTGAGCGGCTGGATTTCACGGCTCCGCCCGCCGCCATTTTCGTGAACAGTGAGATATGTCGCGTGGCACGGTCCACCACGCCCACGAACGTCTGCCCGGAGCCCACCGGCCAGTTGATGGGACTGGCATGAATGCGCAGCACGTCTTCCACCTCCGCCGTGAGTTCCAGCGGGAGACGTCCCGGCAGGTCCATTTTGTTAATCAGGGTCAGAACAGGAATGTGCCGCAACCGACAGACCTCAAATAATTTCCGCGTCTGGGGTTCCACGCCTTTCGCGGCGTCAATGACCATGATGGCGCTGTCCGCGGCGGTCAGCGTCCGGTAGGTGTCTTCGCAGAAATCCTCGTGGCCCGGGGTGTCGAGAACGTTGATGACGGCGTGTTTGTACTGGAACTGCATGGCCGATGTGGTAATCGAGATCCCGCGTTCCTGTTCCATGGCCATCCAGTCAGACGCCGCCGTTTTGGCGCTTTTGCGGCTCCCCACCATGCCGGCGGTGCGGACCATGCCCGAATACAGCAGCAGTTTTTCCGTGACCGTCGTTTTCCCTGCGTCCGGATGACTGATAATGGCGAAGGTTCGACGCCTGTTGGCCTGGGCCTGAATGTCGTGTTGTATGTGCGG